>JAFSDF010000220.1 GCA_017436375.1 Clostridia bacterium
ATCGTTGACGACCTCACCGGTCTTTCACTTCCCGAAACAGAAGCTCCCAACACCGCAGCAGAAGGCACTATTGAATGTAAGTTCTGGGGTCTCGGCGGTGACGATACTGTAGGTGCTAACAAAAACTCCATCAAAATCATCGGTGACCACACTGACAAGTATGTACAGGCTTACTTCCAGTACGACTCAAAGAAGACAGGCGGTATCACCATTTCTCACCTTCGCTTCGGCGACAAGCCCATCAAGAGCCCCTACTACATCAACAAGGCTGACTTCGTAGCATGTCACAACCCCTCTTATGTAGAAAAAGGCTTCAAGATGGTTAACGACGTTAAGCCCGGCGGTGTTTACCTCATCAACTGCCAGTGGTCTGACGAAGAGCTCGATGCACACATGCCCGCAGATGCAAAGAGATACATCGCAAAGAACAACATCCAGCTCTACACCGTTAACGCTATCGACCTCGCTCAGAAGGTTGGTATGGGCAAGAGAACAAACACAGTTCTTCAGTCCGCATTCTTTGCTCTGGCAAATGTTATGCCCTCCGCTGAGGCTATCCAGTATATGAAGGATGCAGCTACAAAGTCCTACTCAAAGAAGGGCCAGGATATTGTTGATGCTAACCATAACGCTATCGATGCCGGTGCTACAGCATTCCATAAGGTAGAGATTCCCGCCGCTTGGGCAGATGCTACCGACGATACAGCAGCAGCCAAGAGTGAAGGCAAAGAAAAACTCGTTAAGATGGTTGACAGTATTCTTAAACCCATCTCTGTTATGGGCGGCTACTCACTTCCCGTTTCTGCTTTCGCAGACCATGCCGACGGTACCTTCGAGCACGGTGCTTCCGCCTACGAAAAGAGAGGCGTTGCAGTTCTCGTTCCCGAATGGGATGCAGCTACCTGTGCTAAATGTAACCAGTGTGCTTATGTATGTCCCCACGCTACTATCCGTCCCTTCGCTATGAGTGAAGAAGAGGTAGCAGCAGCACCCGCAGCACTCAAGAAGGCTGAAAAGCCCATCATCAAGACAAACTACACCTACACCCTCGCTGTTTCTCCCATGGATTGTATGGGTTGCGGCGTATGTATCGGTGTTTGTAAGACAAACTCCCTCAAGATGGTTGCCCGTGAATCACAGCTGGCACAGCAGGAGGTATTTGATTACTGCGTAGCTAATGTTACAGAAAAGCCCGAAACAACTGCTACAATCAATGTTGTTTCCAGCCAGTACAAGAAGCCTCTCCTCGAGTTCTCCGGCTCCTGCGCAGGCTGTGCAGAAACCGCTTATGCCCGTCTTGTTACTCAGCTCTTCGGTGACAGAATGTATATCTCCAACGCTACAGGCTGTTCCTCCATCTGGGGCGGTCCCGCAGCAACATCTCCCTACACCGTTAACGAAAAGGGCCACGGTCCCGCTTGGGCTAACTCCCTGTTCGAGGATAACGCTGAGCACGGTCTCGGTATGTACTACGGCCAGAAGGCTCTCCGTGACAGACTCATCAGCGAAGTTAAGGAAATGGTAGCATCCGATTCCTGCAAGGCTGAGGTTAAGGCTGCTGCAGAGGCTTATCTTGCCACAGTGGATGACGGTGAAAAGAACACAGCAGCTGCTGATGCTCTCGTTGCCGCTATCAAGGCTGCAGGCGCTACCTGCGACCTTTGCAAGGATGTTCTCGAAAACAGCGAATACCTTTCAAAGAAATCCGTATGGATCTTCGGCGGTGACGGCTGGGCTTACGATATCGGTTACGGCGGTCTTGACCATGTTATCGCTTCAGGCGAGGATGTAAACATCTTCGTATTCGATACAGAGGTTTACTCAAATACCGGCGGTCAGGCTTCCAAGGCTTCCAACATCGGTCAGGTTGCACAGTTCGCAGCTGCAGGTAAGGAAATCAATAAGAAGAGCCTCGCTGAAATCGCTATGAGCTACGGCTATGTTTATGTAGCACAGATCGCTATGGGTGCTAATATGAATCAGACTCTCAAGGCTATCCAGGAAGCTGAAGCATATAAGGGTCCCTCCATCATCATCGGTTACTCACCCTGCGAAATGCACTCCATTAAGGGCGGTATGGTTAACTGCCAGGCAGAAATGAAGAAGGCTGTAGAATGCGGCTACTGGAATCTCTTCCGCTTCAATCCTGCTCTCAAGGCAGAAGGCAAGAATCCCTTCACTCTCGACTCCAAGGAGCCCAACGCAGAGTATCAGGCATTCATCAAAAACGAAGCCCGTTACACCAGACTTATGCGTGAGTTCCCCGACAGAGCTGAAGCACTCTTCCAGAAGAGCGAAAAGGTTGCTCTCGACAGATATGCACACCTTCTCAAGCTCAAGGACCTCTATGCTCCCGACGCTGAATAATTCATTCAGAAATAAATTTTCCCTCCGAAGAAATTCGGAGGGATTTTGTTACTTATCGCTTTTTTGTTTTTTTATAACCTTATATGTCCGAAAAACTAAAGCAAAGAAGACCAATAAGAAAAGCAAATCAAAAAGGTGCACTAAAGACAATTCAGAAATTTCATAATAGCTTTTATAGAAAAAGTGTAAGGGGCTTATAGCCGTAGCAAAGGTACAGAAAAGAGCAGCAGCAACATATAACGACCATAAAACATAAAGCTCGGCTTTCGTTTTAATCACCAGAAGTATTATTCCGATAAGAACCATAGCCGAAGAAATCCAGAAAGCTTCCGCTGTAACAAGCAGTAAAAGGAATGCGGCTATAATAATACCGACACCTGAAAGCTTTATTGCATCTATGTTTTTATTGTTTTCCTGTATAATAATTCTCTCTGTCACCACCGTCGGTTGACTTTCCTTTTCCGGGCGCTCTCCCCTTATTATATAGTCTACCGAAACACCGAAAATATCACTTAACATTATCAGCTTTTCGATTTCGGGAGCACTCATATTATTTTCCCATTTTGATACTGTCTGCCGAGATATACTAAGCTTATCCGCGAGTTCTCCCTGCGACAGTCCTTTACTTTTTCTTAGTTCAAATATTCTTTCGCCTATTGGATTCATTTTTCTCTCTCCTTTCTGCTTTTATTCTACATTAAGTTTTCTCTTTTGTCTATCAACATGACTTTAAAATTTAGCAACCTACGGTTGCAGAGCATTTCCAGTTAAAAGAGGCGACCGATGGCCGCCTCTACATTATAACATCTCATAAATGAGTCTATCGCTTCGTCCTTCGCCTAAGCTTTAAACTGTCCTTCTGCATTTTGCATTTATTTTCCTGCTATATCCGCGATAATCTCCACACACTCATCGTGACCGATAGCACTGCTGTCGAGACAGATATGGTAGTTGCTGACTTCACCCCAACTTCTGCCCGTGAAATATTTGTAATTCACCCTTCTGCGGGCATCCTTGTCCTCGATTCTCTTTTCGGGAGATACATCTCTTTCGCCGTAAAGCTCCACTATTCTGTGAGCTCTGAATTCATCATTGGCATAAATGAAAACATTCAGACAGTCCTCTCTGTCCTTAAGAATGTAATCGGCACAGCGGCCGACTATCACGCAGTTACCCTTGTCAGCTATTTCATTGATCATTTTACACTGGGTGCTCCAGAGATAATCGGATGCGTTCATGTGTCTCGGTGCTCCGTGAGGAAAAGCCGAGGTAAAGGCATAGGAAAGTATACTCTTTCCCGGTGCGTACTCGCCCACATCGGCGATAAAGGACGGATCAAAGCCCGTCTCCTCAGCAACCATATTCACAAGCTCCATATCATAGCACTTATAGCCCAACTTCTCAGCCAGAGCCTTACCGATGGTTCTTCCGCCTGAGCCGAACTGACGGCTGATGGTGATTATTTTCTTCATATAATCAACTCCTTTGGTTTTCTTCAATTATATTATACACATTTGCCGATTATCATACAATATATAAAATAAACAAAAAGGCGGCTCCGTTTTTTTACCATGCGAAGCCCCCTGCTTTTATTTTTTTGAAAGAAAATATGAGCTGATATATTCACTGACCTTCTCTTTCTCTATACCGAGAACGAATGCAAATTCTTCATTGAGAAGCTTTTCAGCAGCGGAAAATATACCCTCATCTGTAGCCGAAAGTCTTTTACCCCTTTCCGAAAGCTCTTCCTTACGGCAATAGATGCATCTGATGAGAGAAATCAGCTCGGGAGTAATACCTCCGGCGAGCACGGAATGAAAGACTTCGCTTCTGAGCTGTCTGTTTTCTATCCACCGGTAATCCTCGTCCTTTACCTCGGACAGGACCTCGTCCAGCTCATCTTTGGTAAGAGGCCTTCTAAGCTTAGAGACTGCCCTCTCATTTTCTACAGGAACATAATATAGCGATGTGGCTCCGGTTATCGGCTCCAGTACATAATAATCCCGTTTCGGCTCAGTCTTTATAAAAGACATACCTTTTATTTCCCTTACCCTGCACAGACCGTGAATATCATAAACGAGAGTCTCTCCCACACTGAATCTTTCCATACATACACCTCTTTCCATAATATTATAGCATTTGCACTCACCGGGTTTCAACAGACATATTATACAGTTTTGACGGAGTGCTTTATTGTACAAAATTCCCAAAGCAACTCCGGACAAATACAGAGTAACGCATCACAATCCTTAAAACAGTGGCAATAAATATACCCCTTATGCAAATAACCGACCGCTTTTATGTGCAAATTCACGAAAATTTAATTTTTTCCTGTTTTATGTTGACATTATTGCTTACGAGTAGTACAATACTAATGAACTTTAAATGGGGCCTTGCCCTGTGGTTATACTACAAATATGCCGAAAGGAGAAAAAACCATGGATTTAAGCAAGTTTCAAGAGCTTTGGAATGACTTCCTCGAATTCCTTGACAGATCATTCCAGTGGCTTATGTACCTCTTTAACGGAGACAGGGAAGATAACACTTGGCCTCCCGAAGAATACCCTCGCTAAATTATAATTAATTTTCAGATTCCGAAAGGAGATAAACTATGGATTGGCCTATGATGGAAGACCTTTATCTCGCATTAACCAGAATTTTCACCTTTTTTATAGATTTCCTTGCTAAAGCTTTTGGTTAATTTTTAAAGATAAAGAACCTATTAATTGCAAATGTAACACCCTTCGTATGAGGGGTGTTATTTTTTGTCTTCTTTTTGCAGGTTTTTTCTTTAAAGGTATTGATATTTTCACTGAAATTTGAGATAATATATTGAATTATACCCATTTGATTGGAGGGCTTTATTTGACTGATAATTTCAAGCTTGCAGAATTGCTTTTTCCCGATATAAAGGACACACCCGATGTCTTAGAGAAACGCTTCCCCGAAAGACAACTTAAGGAGGGCACCAAGGTCACCCGTCTTGCCCCCTCTCCTACAGGCTTTCTACATTTCGGCAATCTTTTTACAGGTACCATCGCCTATAAAACCGCAAAAACCACCGATGACGGTATCTTCTTCGTAAGAGTCGAGGATACGGACCAGAAAAGAAAGATTGAGGGTGCTGTTGAGGTAATGCTCGGCGGCCTCGAGGCCTTCGATGTTATCGCTGACGAGGGTGTCGTCGGTGAAAATAAAGAAAAAGGCAGCTACGGCCCCTATTATCAGAGCCACAGAAAAGAAATCTATCACACCGTGGCTAAAAAATTAGTACAGGACGGCTACGCTTACCCCTGCTTCTGCTCTGAGGAAGAGCTCACTGCTCTGAGAGAAAAGCAGGAGGAGGAAAAGTGTGACAATAAGGGCTACTACGGAAAATGGGCAAAGTGCCGCGATTTATCCTTCGATGAGCAGAAATCTCTCATCGAAAGCGGAAAGACCTATACACTCCGTCTCCGCTCCCCCGGAAGCATAGAGAAAAGAATCACCTTTGAGGATATGATCAAGGGTAAGATAGAAATGCCTGAGAACATTCAGGATGTAGTTCTCCTTAAAACCGACGGTATTCCTACATACCATTTTGCACACGCTGTCGATGACCACTTTATGAGAACCACCCATGTTATCCGCGGTGATGAATGGATCTCCTCTGTTCCTCTTCATATTCAGCTTTTCAGACTCTGCGGATACAAGGTGCCGAAATTTGCCCATGTTGCTCCCATTATGAAGGAGGAAAACGGCGGAAAAAGAAAGCTTTCAAAAAGAAAGGATCCCGAGGCTGCTGTCACCTTCTATCAGCAGAAGGGCTATCCGAAGGAAAGTGTAAACGAATACATTATGACTCTCGCCAATTCAAACTTTGAGGACTGGCGAAAGACAAACAAGGATGCAGACATTTCTGCTTTCCCCTTTAACCTCAAAAAGATGAGCGTTTCAGGTGCTCTTTTCGATATGGTAAAGCTCAACGATGTAAGTAAGAATGTTATCTCCCTTATGTCTGCCGAAACCGTATATAATTACACTCTCGCCTGGGCAGAGAAGTACGACAGTGATTTTGCCGCCATTCTCAGCCGAGATGCTGACTTTGGCAAGGCAATACTGAACATCGACCGTGAAACATCCAAGCCCAGAAAGGATATCGCCTGCTGGAGCGAGGTAAAGGACTATGTAAGCTATTTCTTCCCCGAATACTTCGACGGCTCCTTCGACCTTCCCGAAAACATCAGCAAAGAGGATGCAAAGGCAATCCTCGAGGCCTATCTCAAGGTTTTCGATGCTGCCGACGATAAGGATACATGGTTCGCTAAAATCAAGGCTCTCTGCGAGCCTCTCGGCTTTACTCCCAATGTAAAGGAATACAAAAAAACTCCCGACGCCTTTAAGGGCCATGTAGGAGATGTTTCCTCTGTTATCAGACTCGCCGTAACAGGCAGAAAAAATACTCCCGACCTTCACGCCATTATGGCTCTTGCAGGTCAGGAGACAGTCACAGAAAGACTTGTCGGAGCTATCGCAAAGCTTTAATACCCCGACAGAAAGGATTCAGTTATGGAAGAAGAAATCAAAGTTTCCAATTTTATTCACGATTTCATTGATGAGGATCTGGAAAAGGGAGTCTACACCCATGTGCAGACACGCTTCCCTCCCGAGCCTAACGGCTACCTCCATATCGGCCATGCCAAGGCTATACAGATAGATTTCAGCACTGCCGAAAAATACGGCGGTACCTGTAATCTCCGTCTCGACGACACCAATCCCTCCAAGGAGGATGTGGAATATGTCGATGCCATCAAGGAAGATATTCTCTGGCTCGGCTACAAATGGGACAAGGTTCTCTATGCTTCAAGCTACTTCGATTTCATTTACGAATGTGCCGTAAAGCTCATCGAAATGGGTAAGGCTTATGTGTGCGACCTGTCTGCCGATGAAATCAGAGAATACAGAGGTACGCTCACCGAGCCGGGCAAAAACAGCCCCTACAGAGACAGAAGCATCGAATAAAATCTTGACCTTTTCAAAAGAATGACCGACGGTGAGTTTCCCGACGGTGCGAGAGTTCTCCGTGCTAAAATAGATATGGCATCGCCTAACATCAATATGCGCGACCCCGTTATCTACCGCATCGCACACATCAGCCATCATCAGACAGGCGACAAATGGTGTGTCTATCCTATGTATGACTTCGCACATCCTATCTCCGACACCAGAGAAGGAGTTACCCACTCTCTCTGCTCTCTCGAGTTTGAAAATCACAGACCTCTTTATGACTGGTTCCTTAAGGAATTAGGCTTTGAGACTCCCTCGAGACAGATCGAGTTTGCCCGTCTCAACCTGAACTACTGCCTTACAAGCAAGAGAAAATGTCTGGCACTGGTTAACGAGGGCATCGTAGACGGCTGGAACGATCCCCGTATGGTCACCATCAGCGGTATGAGAAGAAGAGGCTATCCCGCAGAGGCTATCAGAGATTTCATCACCCGCGTGGGCGTTTCAAAGGCTTACAGTGTAGTTGACTACGGTCTCCTCGAGGCCTGCGTAAGAGACAACCTTAATCAGAATGCTCCCAGAGCCATGGCTGTTCTTCGTCCCCTTAAGGTAATCATCGACAATTATCCCGAGGGACAGAGCGAGGAAATCGAGCTTCCCGTAAATCAGGATAAGCCTGAAATGGGCACACGAAAAATTTACTTCTCTAAAGAGCTCTATGTGGAAAAAGAGGACTTTATGATAGAGCCTCCTAAAAAATACTTCCGTCTCTTCCCCGGCAACGAGGTACGCTTCAGAGGCGCCTACTTCGTTAAATGTGTCGGCTATGACACCGACGAAAACGGCGAGGTCACTGCAGTCCACTGTACCTATGATCCTGAAAGCAAGGGCGGCAACTCCCCCGACGGCAGAAAGGTAAAGGGTACTCTCCACTGGGTAAGTGCTAACCATTGCACTGACTTCGAGGCCAGACTTTATGACCGTCTGTTCAGAGTTTCCAACCCCTCTGATGAGTCGGAAGGCTCCTTTAAGGATAACCTCAACCCCGACTCTCTTACGGTTCTCGAGGGCTGTAAATTAGAGGGCGAAATCAAAGACCTCAAGGCAGGCGACACCTTCCAGTTTATGCGTCAGGGATACTTCTGTGTAGACATCACAAGCACAGAGGATAAAACAGTCTTTAACAGAACGGTCGATCTCAAATCATCTTGGAAATAAAAAGGAGAAATAAAAATGAAAATCGCTTACCGTATAATCACTCCCCTTTTAGCCATAGGGGCAGTCGCAATGGGCTTTTTCCTTAAGCTCTTCTACTTCACTCTCGGCGGTCTCACCGACGAAATCAGCTCCATCGTAACCTTGGCATCACAGTTCGGCGTAAACACAACTTATGAGTTTTCCGCCTTTGAAATCATCAAGCTGCTTCTCTCAGCAGACCTGTCCGGTGAAAAGGCTACTGACGGTGCCAACTTTATGACCATTATCGAGCCTATACTCCCACACATTATTGCTTTTATCGTTTTCTTTGTCCTCACCATGCTTCTTTTCCTCGCCCTCGGCGCAGTAGCAGCGGCTACAGGCAAAAGAAAAACTGTTATCATTATGTCAGCGGGCGGTCTCGTACTCTGCTTTATCTGCATCATCATCTCCAGACTTGCTTTCGATAAAATTATCGGCGGTGAAATCCCCCTGACTGATCTGGTGGGAATGTTCTCCGACAGCACCTGGATGCAGCTTCTCACTGCTGTGGTAACTGTTTCCGCAGCCACACTCTCAGCCGGCTTCTATGCAGTATTCGGTATGTATATCCTCGTTATTCTCTGGACCGTACTTACCAATATGCTTATCAATACTCCCATTGAGGTGCACAGAAAACACAGAAGAAAGAAGCCTATTAAGAGACTTTCCGCTGTATTTCATAAATAACCGTAGTTCTCAATGAGTATTCGCGGGGTAATTTTCAAAGTGATACACCCGTGTGAAAAAACTGAACATCCCCTGAGCACCTTAAAGCAAAAAAGCTTATACTGAAAAATCCATTGTAAAAAGTCTGATTTTTTGACTTCTGCAATGGATTTTATGTTTTATATAAGCTTTCAGGCTTTTTCGCTCAAGCCGCTCAGCTCATACTTTATAGTCCGGTATACTTTATAAAGCTAAAGATATATATTTTTTACAGCCCTTTTTTGTGTCAATCTGTATTCTTAAAAGTATCGTGTGTAATACTCGAAAAAGCATTTACAGTTGGTTTTTTGTTAACAATTACACAATATGTTTAAACGAATATAGTGATATATTGAATTATAAGATTATTTCTATCCCGAAAGGAGCCTTCGCTATGAAAAAAACTGTTTCTGTTTTTCTTGCTCTCATTATGATTTTTTCGTGTATTTTACCTGCCGCAGCAGCTGAAGATGCTGAGGAGATTCCCACAGTTTATGTTATCGGAGCTCATAAAAATGATATTTACAACGCTGACGGTAAAACTATTTATCCCATCGAAGCAGACCTTGGTGCGACAATAAAAGAAGCGCTTCTCCCCTGCCTGAGCGAGCTTGCTATGGGAATGCTTACCGATGATTTTTCCGGCTACGCCGAGGAATTTAACAGCTCAATGGCACCCATTTACGAAGAGCTTATACTCGATAAAAACGGAAATGTGACCAACGGCTCCTACACCCGTTTCCACTATACTACAGAAAACTTCCCCAAAAAAGACTCCGGATACGGTGTATGGGATTATCGCTTCTGGTATGACTGGAGACTCTCCCCTACCGATACAGCCGCAGAGCTTAAGGACTGCATTGACCGTGTAATCGAGGTCACAGGAAAGGATAAGGTACAGATTATCGGCCGCTGCTTTGGTGCCAATGTTATAGCCTCATATCTTGAGCTCTACAAAGACCACGCTAAAGAATTTGTCTCCGATGTTTCCTACTATTCCTCCTCGGTTATGGGCATCGACTTTATGAGTGCTCTGTTTTCGGGCGATGTTTATCTCGATGAAACGGCTCTTAATAATTTTCTTGATTACTATGTTTATGAAACAGACCTTATTTCAGACGAAACAGCAGGTGAGCTGATTGTCACTCTGGTTGAAATTCTCCGACAGGTACAGGTGCTCGGTCTTACAGGAGATGCCTTTGTAAATTTCTTCAATATGTTCAAGGGTGACCTTTTACCGCTTATTCTCCGCAATTCCTTCGCCGGCTGGCTTTCTTACTGGTCGATGGTTACTCCCGAAAAATATGAACAGGCGAGAGATTTTGTCTTTAATACTGACGAACTGAAAAAAGAATATACAGGCTTTATCGAAAAAGCTGACAAGTACTATTACACCGTTCAGCTTAATGCAGAAAGTACAATGAAGGAGCTCCGCGAAGCCGGCATTAATTTCTATAATTTTACAAAGTATAACTACCCCGAAATCCCCTTATATGAGGGTGCTTCTGCTCAGGGAGATGCCGATACATCTGTATTCAGACAGTCCTTTGGTGCTACTGCGGCGGACTATAACACCGTGTTCTCAGAAGACTACCTGGCAGCAGTTGCTCCCGAAAACAGAAAATATATCTCACCGGACTTGAAAATTGATGCTTCCACCTGTCTTTTCCCCGAAAGAACCTGGTTTATCAAAGACCTGCATCACGACTTTTTCGGCCCTCTTCAGAATGTTTCAATGGAAATAATGAGATATGATATGACTGTAGAAAGCGGCAGACTGCCACAGTTCGTCACACATATCGGTAACAACGATGATACTAACGGTGAAAATCTTATACCTACCGTCGGCACCGATGAAGATGCCGATAAAATCCCGAACAGCATAATACACTCCGCTATGAGATTTATCACAGCCCTCATTAATCTTTTTACCAAGCTTTTAAAAGAGGAGTTCAATCTGTCCCTCAATCTTGACGCAATCAGATAATTTTTTAAACAGTGCAGCAGCTTTCAGACGGAGGCTGCTGTTTTTTCCTGAAGAAAAAAATGCAGAGACATTTTTCAGTCTCTGCATTAATCATTTATGTTTGCTGTAGCGATTACATACGGTTAAGGTGGCGTATCACCCTCGGTTGCCCGAAGCTTCACCCGAAATTCTGCCTTTATCAAACTCCGCCGCCTACTGAGCCGTCCCAGGTATCTACAGTGGTAGCCTTCATTTCTTCCTCGTCAAACCAGCGTGTGGTTACAGCCTTGGTTTCGGTGAAGAAGCGGAAAGCATCCTTACCGAGGCAGTGGAGATTGCCAAAGAAGGAGAGCTTGTGGCCTGTGAAGGGGAATACGCCTACAGGTACGGGAATACCTACATTGACACCTACCATACCGCCGTCGGTTCTCTTAGCGAACTCTCTGGCGTAATAGCCGCTTTGAGTAAAGATAACTGAGCCGTTAGCGAAGGGATTACGGTTCATAAGAGCGAGGCCCTCCTCAAAGCTCTTTACTCTCTTTATGCAGAGAACAGGTCCGAAAATTTCCTGTGTGCCTACTGTCATTTCCTCAGTAACATTATCGAGGATGGTGGGACCTACATAAAAGCCCTTTTCACAGCCGGGAACTACGGCATTTCTGCCGTCTAAAACGAGTGTGGCGCCCTCTTCGATACCCTTGTTTATCCAGTTGATAACTGATGCTTTGTGCTCTGCGGTAACTACGGGGCCGAGAGTAGACTCGGGAAGATATGCGGGGCCGAGCTTGAGCTCCTGAGCATACTGCTTGAGGAGAGCTACCAGCTTATCAGCGATGCTTTCCTGAGCCACTACTACGGGAAGAGCCATACATCTCTCACCTGCACAGCCGAAGGCAGAATTGATGATACCTCTGGCACTTCTCTCAAGAGCGGCATCCTCTAAAACGAGAGCGTGGTTCTTTGCCTCACAGAGAGCCTGTACTCTTTTGCCGGTAGCGGCGGCCTCCTTATAAACATGAAGTCCTACCTTGGTAGAGCCTACGAAGGTGATACCCTTTACATCGGGATGCTTAAGGAAAATGTCAGCCTCGACTCTGGAGCAGGTTACGAGGTTAACTACACCCTTGGGAAGACCTGCTTCACAGAGAAGCTCATTGAGCTTCATAGCGGTCATCGGTGTCATAGATGCGAGCTTGAGGACGATGGTATTACCTGATGCGATACAGCAGGGAACCATCCAGCCCATAGGAATCATACCGGGGAAGTTAAAGGGTACGATGCCTGCGAAAACGCCTACAGGCTCATAGTAAAGAGTGGTGTCGTAGCCGCTTGAGGTATCTCTCATAGAGTCGCCTAAAAGAGAGATGGGTGCAGTGATGGCAAGCTCTACCGGCTCCTTAACCTTAAGAATATCGCCCTTTGCCTCGGAAAGAACCTTACCGTGCTCGAGAGCGCAAAGCTCTGAAAGCTCGTCAAGATGCTCCATAAGAAGCTCACGGAATCTGTAAAGCACCTGAACTCTTTTCATAACGGGTGTATTTGACCAGGCGGGGAAGGCTGCCTTTGCGGCGGCGATGGCCTGTTCTACTTCTTCTGCAGTACAGCAGGGTGTTTCAGCGATGATATCACCTGTGCTGGGATTGTAGACGGGCATATATTTTTCGGTTTTTGACTCTAACCATTGACCGTCAACGAAATAGCGTAATCTTTTTACCTGTTCCATTTTATGTAACTCCTTTTTATATTTTTACATCTTATATTAAGCCACAAATTTCAAAATAAATCAATATAAAAATGAAATTTTTTGCTTTAAAAGCTGTTTTTAACCTATAAGCTCACCTATGCTGTCAGCTACCGGGGCTCCTGTTTTTTCCAAGACCTCTCTGCTGTTATGTCCTCTCGCCACAAGAACACATTTACAGCCTATGGTCTGTGCTACCTCGAAATCGTGCGTGGTATCTCCGACAAAAAGCACCTCGTCTCCCGAAACACCCTTTTCCTCCATCCATTTTTTCGCTATATCCACCTTGCTTCTGGCATAGATGTCCCCTGTACCGAGAATATCTGAAAAAAGGTGATCTATACCGTGAAAGGCTACCTGAGAAAAAAGCCACTTGTTTTCCGTCATAGAGAGAATAATCTGCTCTATACCCGCCGTGCGGAAATATCTTATCACTCTCTCCGCATCCTCAAAAAGCTCCGCCTCGTGGAAACGCTGCTCATATTCGTAAACATAGTCTCTGGCTATATCCTCAAAATTTTCATTTTCCAGATCGAAGCCCATTCTTTCATAAAAGCGGATAATGGGAAAGGTGAAAACCTGATGGTATTTCTCTATGCTTTCCATTTCCTTAAGTCCCCTTTTCCTGAGGAGCGAATTTTCGATTTCAAAATTAATTTTCAGGTCATCCAAAAGAGTGCCGTTCCAGTCCCACATTATATATCTTATATTTTCCATTTCTTTCATTCCTTTGTTTTACATAGCTGTTTTCGCTCTTACTATTTCCACCAATTCGCCCAAGGTGCTTACTGTCTGCAGCTCTTCATCCTTGATAACGATGTCGAATTCATCCTCTATGGACATTATGCAGTCCACCACATCCAGGCTGTCCAGCTCCATTTCACCGAAGGTCATCTCCTCGGTAAAGGTAACATCCTCGTCGAAGCCCATATTTTCTCTTATTATATCACAGATTCTGTCAAATGTATCCATCTTAATTCTCCTTTTTTGCTTAAAAATCAGAATAATATCATATTATCTATAATGCCCTGCTGTCAATAAGTATAAAAATTATTTAACATACCTTTTTCTGGCAAAGCGAATATTCTGTCTATCGGCTTCCAATAATTTACAGTAATTAAACAAACCGGAGGTTTGATTATGAAGCTTAAAGCCATTGAAATATCCGCCCTCATCGCTCTGCTTTTCACAGTCATATCTACTCTCTCCTTTGAAAGCAGCTGTGACGGAATACGGGAAAAGGTGCTCCGACTCCATGTCATCGCCGCCTCAGACTCGGCATCTGATCAAAGTATGAAATACGCCGTTAGAGATGAGCTCCTCCGTGACGGAGAGAGCATTTTCCGAGGCAGTGAAACCCTTTTTCAGGCTGAGGAAAGGATAGGGGCTTCTCTTGACCTTCTGCGGAGAAGTGCGGAAAGCACCCTGAAAAGTCTCGGCTGTGATTACCCCGTGAGCGTAGTTTTAGGAAGAACCTATTTCCCCACAAGGCAGTACGAAAGCATCACTCTCCCCGCCGGCTACTATAATGCCGTCAAGGTTATCATCGGTGAGGGCAAGGGCAAAAACTGGTGGTGCGTTATGTTTCCGCCTATGTGCCTGCCTGCCGCCGTAAAGGACAGTCCCTCTCTTGACGAAATTCTTACCGACACGGAGGAAGAAATCGTAAAAGGCGGCAAAAAATATGAAATAAAATTCTGGTTTGTAGAAAAGTACTATGAACTGAAAGAAAAGTTTATACATTAACACCAAGGGCAACTTATGAGAAAACATTGTAAATTCTTTAAAATAATGTTATGATTAATATCAGTAAAATATTATTTCAAGGAGTGTTAAAATATGAAGAATTGCGATATTCTTATTGCAGGTGCATCCACCACAGGCTCATACTTTGCTTATCAGATGGCTAAAAGAGGCTTCAAGGTAGTGGTAATCGAAAAGCAGGAAAAGGATAATATTTCCCGTGAGTATGACATTTTCCACATGGGCAGAGAGGATATGCTTAAGTTCGACCTTGAAATCCCCTCTGAGGATAATGAGAAGGTTTACGGCTTTGAGTTCGCCTCTACAGCCGTAGTTTCTCCCTACGGCAACTACCCGAAAAGAACTCATGAGGCAGTCGTCGGTATGCATAAGCATGAATACATAATGACTATGATTGACCGCGCTGAAAGGGCAGGTGCCGAATATATATACGATGCACCCTTTAGGGATTTCATCTACGACGAAAAGGGCAAAATCGTCGGTGCAAAATACGAAACCAAGGACGGTATACAGGAAATCTCCGCCAAGCTTGTGGCCGACTGTACGGGTATACCCGCCGCCGCCAGAACCAAGCTCCCCGACACCTCCTTTGTAGAAAACTTCAAGCTTACACCAAAGGATATTTTCTATGTAGTTCTCTACTACGCAAAGTATAAGGATGAAAAGGTAGATCCCACAAAGCTTCACGGCTCCTTCCTGCAGTACAAGGCCTGGTCTGCTCCCTCAGGTGACGACCACGGTGCCATCCTCGGCGTAGGCGGTAACTTCTCCTACGACTATGCAGAGGAGGTATTCAAGGACTTCCGTAAAAATGTCCCCTGGCCCGAATACACCGTTGACAAGGTAGAAAAGGGTATGACTCCCTATCACAGAGGCATTTACTGCTTCACGGAGGACGGCTTCATCGCTCTCGGTGACACAGCCTGCCTCACCAAGCCCAACTGCGGCGAGGGCTGTACCTCCTCACTTTATCAGGTGGAAATCGCAGTGGATGTTATCTCTGAGCTACTCAATGAAGGCAAAGATCTTACCCAGAGAAATATGTGGTCCATAAATAAGCGTTACATCGATGTTCAGGGCAAATCCTTCGACTCTATGCGTCCTCTGCTTACAGGCATCGTACAGGCCTCCTATGACGAAGCAGAGTATCTTTTCAGAAAGGACATCATCTTCAGTCAGAAAATCCTCGGCGGTATGGGACAGGATCTCGCTCTCAGTGCCAAGGATATAGCAGAGCTTGTTGCAGGTATCTCATCAGGCATAGCTACGAAGAAAATCAGACCTTCCACCATTAAGAAAATCGTCAAAGGCCTTCTCGACAGCGATAAGGTAGGCAAGCACTATGACGCCTACCCCGAAACTCCCGACGGCTTCCCCGAATGGAAGAAAAAGGCAGACGAAATATGGGCAGGCACTACCTTTATGTATGAGACTGCCGATAAGGAATTAATGAAGAAGCTGGGGATTGGTTAATTCGGAATCACGGGGAATTTTTCAGGTATAAACCACCGATATTCCGCCGGGTTTATAAAGATACAGTGAATTCCCAAGCCGACAAAGAACATTTGAGTG
>JAFSDF010000221.1 GCA_017436375.1 Clostridia bacterium
ATCTGCTTCTCGTTTGTCTTGTCTGCGACAGTAGTCTGACGAAGACCTCTCTTACGCTTTGTGTTCTTCTTAGTAAGGATGTGTGATTTGTTTGCATGGTAACGGATGGGCTTACCGTTTTTGGAAAGCTTAAAACGTTTCTTTGCACCGCTGTGTGTTTTAATTTTAGGCATTGTAAATTCCTCCTGTTATTACTTTTTTGGCTTGGGCGCCAGGAACATCATCATTGATTTACCTTCGAGCTTAGGAGCCTTTTCGAGATTACCGAACTCCTGACAGGCCTGAGCAAACTGCTGCATGGTGGTGATACCGTGCTCCGTATGAGCCATTTCACGGCCTCTGAAACGGATGGACACCTTAACCTTATTGCCGCCCGTAAGGAAACGTCTCGCGTGGTTTACCTTGGTTTCGAAGTCATGCGTGTCAATGTTAAGTGAAAGTCTGATTTCTTTAATTTCAACAGTATGCTGATTTTTCTTTGCTTCCTTTTCGCGCTTGGTCTGTTCAAAACGGTACTTTCCGTAGTCCATAATTTTACAAACCGGCGGAACTGCCTGAGGAGCGATCTTGACAAGGTCAAGATTTTTTTCTTCGGCAATCTTTAAAGCTTCCTCTGCTGACATAATGCCGAGAACTTCACCGTCACCGAGGATGACACGGAGCTCTTTGTCATTAATCTCTTCATTGATTTGCA
The DNA here is from genome assembly GCA_017436375.1 of Clostridia bacterium. Classification (GTDB taxonomy): domain Bacteria; phylum Bacillota; class Clostridia; order Oscillospirales; family Acutalibacteraceae; genus UBA6857. The sequence continues at coordinate 695 of JAFSDF010000221.1, forward strand.
TTTCTTTGATAGCGATGTTCATGCACCTCCAAAAATGTTTATCGGTTTTACCGGATAAAATCAAAGCGTGAACAGCAAGCCGTTCACGCACCAATACACTACTTAAGAAATAGTTTATTGACCAAGCGGAAACAAAATTCCGAAGGTGAGAACGCACTGCTCTGCTTTGTTGTGCAGATATATTATCACACAGTGCATCGTTTGTCAATAGTTTTTTGAAATTTTTTATCAGAAATCTATGCCTTTCATCAGCAGATATTCCTCGAGGCAAAGTCCGCTGTTCTTTATATCCTCAGCATAATCCACGCCCACATATCTCCAGTGCCACGGCTCGTCAACGATACCCGTTATGTCCATCTTTTCCTCAGTATATCTGAGTATAAAGCCGTATTTGTGAGCATTTTCCGTAAGCCACTCATACTCTTTGGTAAAAGCAAATGAATCCTTGGTATTACATATATCCATAGCCAGACCTAAATTATGCTCACTGGTGCCCGGCGGAAGTATGACGGTAGCAGCCTTCTTTGCCGCTTCCTTACGGGAAAGTCCGTAATCAGACATATAGGTTTCGGTCAGATTCTTATAGTTTCTCTCCTGCCTTTCATAGGAGCGATAACCCGAATAAGGCGTAAAAACAATACCGTCCTTTTTGGCAGCGTTATACATCTGCTCGTAAAAGGGCACTACCCTCTCATCCATATAATAACCCGTGTAAAGAATTTCTTTAAGCTTCGGCTTATAACCTGAGGGCATTTCTCTGCCCATATTCACCACCACGAGATTCCAGTTTTCCTGCTCAGGGTTTACTATGATTCTGCCGGTTTCTTCGTTTATCTTTTCAGCTTCTGTGACAGGCTGTGTGGTATCAGCCTCTGTCTGTGTCACAGTGGGTTCCTCAGTAAAGGGCTCACCGCCGAAGGGATTATCCTCTGTATCGGTAAGACTCCCGACGACAGCCGCAGAAAAAACAACAGCCACTATCACAGCAAATAAAACCGTAAGGATACCTTTATTCTTTTTCTTTGATTTTATTTTTTTCATACTTTTCACTGCCTGTGTATTTCTTTTCTATATTATAACATCTCAGATATTTCAAGTCAATTAAATTAATCTTAAGATTGAAAAAAACAGGTACCGCCGAAGGGCGCCACTTCATAAGGATATTAGGCCTTAAAATTTGCTATTTCTGCGCATAACTGCGTTGAAAATGCTCGAAATCCGAAAGGATTTCTGTGCTTTTCGCCTTGTTCTGCATCAAAAATATCATAATTTTAAGGTGCAAAGCAGTTTCTACAGAGATATTTTTCGTTTAAAGGGAATGATAAACTCCCCGTCATACTCATGTATTACGGGGAGTTTTCGTGATGTTTAAGCGGAAAAGAGCCTGTAAAAACCCTAACTTCCTTACGAAGTGTCGCCCAAGCGATACCTGTTATTTTACATTGAAATCAATAGCTGTCCTTAAGCCCCTGCTCATCATAGATAAACAGAGTATTAAGTGCGATATCAAGACATTTCTCAATTGTCTTCATATTCATATTATCAGCCGTGTCACCTCTGGTATGGTAGTATCTCGGAGGACCGGGGTCCATTGAAGCAAGAGTAACTGCGGGGATGCCGAGTTTCTGTACAGCGGCACCGTCAGATGCTCCTACATAAACAGAGCTGTAGGGAAGATCGACACCTGCAAGCTCACCTGCCTTTTTCACAAGTGCGCAAACCTGGGGGTCCATCTTTACAGTACCTGTCATATCACGGGCATAAATAGCCATACTTTCATAATCTCTGAAGGTTTCAAGACCGATAAAAGCAGTAGGAATAGCCTTAAGCTCATCAAGATGACGCTTTATGTAGTTCTTTGAGCCGCGGAGTCCGGATTCCTCGGAGCCTGCTGCGAGAGCGACAACCTCTGTATTTTCAAAACGGATATTATTATCCTCGAGAAATTTCATAATCGCAACTGAAGACATCGTACCTGTAAGGTTATCATTTGCGCCTTCAACTGTAATTTTAAAGTTTACGAAGAACATAACAAGAATACCACCGGGAATACAGGCGATCTGTGCCCACTTGAGAATCTCAAGAACTTCAGGTGAAGCGGCCTTCGCTACAATAAGAATAGACGAAATGAGAAGATAGAACATACTTACCACACCGTAGCCGCCGACAGCAAAGAGAAGAATCTTGCCGCCGAGACGGGTATAGGTCCATTCATGTGAAGAGTCTACATGGCCTGAGAAAATAATTCTCTGCTTAGCTTCGCCGCTTGCTTTTCTTACACCTGCGGTGTTATGAGAGATCTTTTTCGGGAAAAGAAAATCATAAAATTCCCAATACATAAGAAACTCGCAGAAAAGAAGAACGAGTGCCAGTGCTGTAAGTGCAATAGCTACAGCAGGAAGTCCGAGCAAAGAGAAAATTACACCGATTATAACGAGAGCACCATCGATTCTTACCCAGCTCATAAATGCCTCGGGAGCAAGCTTGAACTCCTCGACAGAAACCTCATCACAGCAGGTTTTCATTTCTTCCGCTATGTACTTGTGTGCCTTATATTCTGCATCACTTCCCACAATTCTCGGACCGATTTCCTTACAGATTTTTTTGATTGCTCTGACAGTGTAGTTCGTATACATTCTTACTGAAGAAGCATAGTTCTGGACACTCTCTGAAGCCTTCATACAATATTCCTCCTTAAAAACAGACAGTTCATATATTTTTGTCTACAACTATCCGTAATCATTTTTAATAATACTAACACAAAACTTTCAAATAGTCGAGTTTTTTTATTAATGTTCAATAAAAGTTCAAAAAGGAGCTTTGTGTTTAAACAAAATGTTAATTAGTTAATATCCGCTTTAAAACTCATAATCTACACTGGCTCTGTTTTCCTTTATAAGAGCCACATAGGAGGATATTTTTTTATGCTCGGGATGCACACGATAGCGTGCCACATCCTCCCGGGTGTCAAAGGTGCTCAGCAGAACCGCATCGTACATTCCTTCCTTTGGATTGACATTAATATGCACCTGCATCTCTCTAATAAAATCAATCTTCTCAGGCAAAGCTTCCAGCATAGCCTTAACCTTCATTACATTTTCCTCACGGGTGAGACCTTCAGCATAATCTCTGAATTTCCACATAACAATATGTCTTATCATACATTTGCACCTACCTTAAGGTGACGGTAATCGAACCCCATAAGCCTTAAAAGTCCAATTTACAGCACCTTTGATGATTTTTCTCCTCGCAAGACGCGAGTATTACTTCGTCGAAGAAATCCTCAAATGCACTATAACTCGGGCATTTAAGGTTCTTCGAAGTTTAACGGGAGCAGATTTTTGCTTTGGCGAGGCAAAAACTGCAGGAAGGCTGACACCTTTCAAAGCTTTTTAACGAAGGCAAAGTGAAAATATACCCCGTTAAACCTTATTGGGTTCGACTACCGTCACCTTATCCATATTTGCACCCTTGGTTTCTCTGACCTTAAGAATAAGAATGATAACCGAAATAATAACACACGGCAGAGCCACAATAAGGCAAGTCAGCCATACCTCCATAAAGAGCATACCGATGATTGTCAGAATATATCCGACAGCAAGACCGATAATAAGGAGAAGTCCCTCTGCACCAACTACCGATGCTCTGATGTCTGTGGGAACCTTTTCTGTCATCATAATGTTCATATAATCTCTGCCTATCCAGTAGCAGCCCTGATAAAGTCCGCAGAATGCGCCGATCAGATAGGGGTTCCAGAGCTGATTGATACCCACAGCGAAAAGAATAAATCCGATAACACAGAATACGCCTGCAACAGTTACCGTTCTCTTTCTGCCGATAAAGTCAGCCACAAAGCCAGAGCAAAGAGTGAGCACAGCATACACCATCGGAAGAACAAAAAGAGATTTGGTTATATCCGCAGTGGTCATTCCGGCAATATGCATAGAGGACTCATAATAAAGCGCAATGGCAGGCATACCGGCATCAAAGATTATGTGAGAAATTATAAGTGTTTTCGTATCATTATTAGAGAAAATATATTTCACGGCATTAAAGACACCGGCCTGATTTCTCTGTGCCTTCTTTTCTTCTTTAATTCTCTGCTTTTCAGCCTGTCTTGCCTCATAAGGGATAGACAGATAGGCAGTTCTTTCTTTTATAAACACCTTCGTATCCTTGGCAAAAAAAGTTATCAGTGCCGCCGCAATAAGACCGCATACAGCAGGAAGCATAAAAATACTTCTCCATTTAGTCGGATCATTTCCCATAAGGAAATTACGCAGAAGCGGAATACATACTACACCGAAAATACCGAGACTTTTGAGCAGGCTGTAAATCATAGCTCTGTGCTTATCAGGTGCCTCCTCGAGAATGTATATAATCTGAATGTCGTGGCTGTAGAAAAAGCCGATTATACCGTAGCCTAAAAGAAAAACCAGATAGTTGGGAGAAAAATAAATAATGAAAAGTCCAACACTCATACCTAAGGTTGACAGAGCAAAAAGCGGCTTTCTGCCCCATTTATCGGCCAGAGCCTTGTAAAAAGGAGTGATTATACCGAAAACATAGCTTATGATGCTGATAGATGTATGTAATGAAAGTCCCTCCTCAAAGGTGTAAGACTTACCCATAAATCCGTTATTGACAAAAAACTCGGTTACAAAGGACGACTGTACAGAAACAGAAAGATTACTGGTTACCTCATCGATAATATTTACGAAACCGATAAGAAAAATCAGCATACCGAAATATCCTGCCCAGCTACCCTTGGACTGCATACGTGTCAGCTTTGCAAGCTGACGCTGCTCTTTTGAAATAATTTTATCGTTGTTCTTCAAAAATACTCCCCTCTTTCATATCAAAAAGCTGATATAATTCAGTTTAGATAATAAATATTAGTAAACTATGAATAAATACAGGCAAAATACGTTTTTATAAAACATTACGAAGAAATCATGCTAAATCAAAGTAAGCTTCCTTTTGATTTAAATATCTTTAAAGCTATGTACTTCCTGTACAAATCGCAACAGATAAAATACGCTTTTATTGCTAAGCATAAATCATCAATATAAGGATACATAATACCGTTACAGGCATAAATCCCACCCGTTGATACGAGTGGGATTTATATACAACAATTCGTCTACTGCTTTTACGGTAACACAGTAATCTTTTTATGTTAAAAGACCATATCTGAGCAAATGGGATAATGATCAGAAACGTATTTACCGTCATAGGTATCTCTTATAATTTTATACGCTTTAACACTACTGATCTTTTCATTGACACAGATAAAATCAATAGGCAAGCCCTCTGTTCTGCCTGTGTAATCGTGCATCGTACAGCCGCTGTCAGCACTTTCAGCAAGACCTGAAACATCAGACAGCACACCGTTACTTGTAAGCTGCTTATAATAACTGCTCGATGAATTGAAATTAAAATCGCCTGTTACCACTACAGGCATATCAAGTTCTGCCACCTTATGCAGAATCATTTCAACACCCTTTTCCCTTGCGGTTTTGCCTGCATTGTCGAGGTGTGTATTGATATGTGCATACTGCTTGCCCGTTTCACGATTCTGAAGAATTACCCATGTACAGGTTCTGAGATACTTGGCATCCCATCCGACAGAAACCCTGTCCGGTGTTTCCGAAATCCAAAATGTTCCCCAATCAACCAGCTCATATTTATCCTTGCGGAACATAATAGCTGTCGATTCGCCGAGAAGCGGAAGGCCAGTGTCTCTGCCAACACCGACTATCTTATAATCGGGAAGATAAGCCTTCAGCGAAAGATACCATGTGCCCTCGCACTCCTGAAATCCGATTGAATCCGGAAGGTAATCGGCGACAACCTGCGGAACGATTTTTCCTCTGTCAAACTCGGCACATCTGACATTGAAGGACATTATTCTCACGACTTCACTCTCGGTACTGGCTTTAGCGCCGGGCTCAGGCAAGCCTATACCTAAAAGAGGAAAAATCAAAGCCAGAATAGCACACAGCATCTGTTTTGCCGTAGTTAATGTTTCCTTTAATTGCATATATACTCTCTCCTTTCAGTTGATTTCAGTATACATTTTAAGTTATGAATAGTCAACAGCTATTATTTCAATTAATAATTTTTTATTGTAATCGGATTAAGGTAACCATCTGAAAATCCGTTCTCACAGTTAATTTAAAATATCGAAAAATGAATCATAGAAACGAAAATCCGTCCACGATCGTGAACGGATTTTCGTTTGTGTTTACAGCTTAAAATGGCAACAGCTCGATAAATTGGAATTTGTCGCTCAGTCAAACTGAAATTTGCTTTGCTTATCAGTCAGAAGCTGTCAGTATTTTTTCTGTTTCTGCTATATCCTTTTCAATTAATGGACGCATACTATCTTTATATTTCGATAAATCTGCCCTATGCAAACATGATAATATTCTCGGAATATATTGTGGTTTTGCCATACCTACTTGCGCGAGAGCCTTAATGCACTGTCTGGCTGTAATCGGTTTTTCATCCGTAACATGGGCAATATAATCATCAAGAATCGCATCAAAACGATTTTCATCGTCCCATTGTGCATTAGCGGCAAGAATGTACAACACTCGGTTTCTTACCAATGACTTTGGATGGTTAAGTAGTAAAGCAAACTCATCAAAGTATTCATACCATTCATCGGTATCTTGACTTTCGGAGATGATTTTATCAGCAATGGCACAAGCGTATTTATCATCTTTTGCTGTCAACTTTGCAACTATTTCCTGCACGGTAACTCACCTACAAATTCTTATTTTGTCGAACAGATTATATCACACATAATCTAAATTTACAATCGGGTACGAATGTCCTTTTACCTTTCGAACGCTCTTGTTCATTTAAAAATTCATTATGCTCCATTGAATATTGAATAATGAACAAATACAAACAAAAATCCGCCCAAAATGCCAACAAGAAAAAATCAGCACTAAAAACCGAATTTAAGACTTTCCATTAATTAACTGTAACGAAATTAATATGCTATTATTAAATCAAAAAACAAGGAGATTTAATAATGGGAAAAGCCTATTCAAAAGAAGTAAAGGAAAAAATTATTAATCAGTATTTAACCGGTGTTGCAATTACCGAAATCTCAAAAGAACACCAT
>JAFSDF010000019.1 GCA_017436375.1 Clostridia bacterium
ACGGTAACACCTGCCCAGTTACCCACCTTTTCATTACTGCCGGTGAGAGCATTATACATAGTGGTTTTACCGCTGTTCGGATTGCCTGTAAGCGCAATTCTCATAAATAAATTCCTCTTCTCTTTTTCATTATACAGGGCTCGAGTTATATATGACTAACTCTTTTCCTTAAAGCATCGGCAGAATTAATCTGCCGTAAAATTATATTGCGATGGCCTGTGCCAGACCTTTGTCTATACTGTATCTGCCGTCCTTGATGGAAACTACACAGCTACCCTTAAGGTGAGAAATTACGGTGATGGGTTCACCGCTGTAGCATCCTAAAGAGAAAAGGAAAGCATCGAGCTCCTCATCCTCTGTTTCGATATCGCGGATAATGTATTCTTTTCCTTCCGCAGCCTGTAATAAATTCATAACCTTACCTCCCGTCAATGAATTAGGTTAGACTAACTACATAGGCAAAAAATATAATTAGTCACAACTAACTATACAGATAATAGCACTATAACAGAGGTTTGTCAAGGGGTTTAAGGAAAGTTTTTACAGAAAAACAGCTATACCCCGAAGTAAAAGGCAAAAACCGCCGTGCCAATCACTGACACAGCGGTTTAATAATTTACTTACACCTTTTTGATCTTATTCAGCTTTGCATTGATTTCCAAAAGCTCTTCCTTGGTGAACTTGACTTCCATAGCACCGATAAGATTAGCTATTCTCAGAATAGAGAAGGCACCTGCCATCTGCAGAAGCTCCTTAGAGGGCTTCATTCCGCCGGGGAGGCCTCCGCCGCCCTTTTTCTTTTCTCCGTCATCCTTCTTTGTTGCCTTAAACTTTTTCAGAAGAAGAAGGAAGAAGGAGAGAGTTGCCACCTTACCCTTAAAGGTTTTGCAGATTTCTGAGAATTTATCGTTGATATTATAGTAGCCCTCGGGAGTGGTGATGTCAAACCAGTTAAGGATAGCACCCTTTTCCTTAAAGATATATTCCTGATTAAGCTCTTCTACCTTTCTGATTTTGCCTTCATCCTTAAATTCGCCTGCCACAGCAGTGAGAACTGTTTCGCCTGTGTTGGGCACATCGAAGCGGAAGAAATGGTCATCGGCTGTCTTTTTGCCGAGAGACTCACCGTTAGCGAAAAGCTCTACCTCGGGGAGGTTAGAGTAAACCGTAACCTTGGTAACGGCCTCTACTCTGTCTATATATCTCTTGCCGCAGAGATGTACGAAGGGCTCATCGGAAAGCCATGCCTTATAAGCGTAGAAGGAATCCTTCTTATACTTTCTGTCCATAGTTACGAGTCCCTTATGGTTCTGTCCGTTTTCGCCACCCTCCTGACGGGCATCGGCACCGAAATCAAACATATTCCATACATGAGTTGACCAGATATACTTTCTGGTGAAAAGCTGTTTGATAAGCTCCTCATGATAATAAGCCTGATACTCCTCCGTATAGTCGCCCTGTGTGGGATTGGAGGTATGCCAGTTGAGAGCCTCACAGCCGTATTCACTGCAGCCGATAGGAATGTCGGGATGATTCTTATGGAATTTATCGAACCAGGGGCCGTTCATTGAGGCCTCGCCGCCGTACCAGCCGAAATAGTGATTATAGGAAACTACATCGGGAATTTTCACATATTCACTGTCGGGATCACACATAGTAAGACAGGCGATGGTGGTAAGTCTTGTCTTATCCATCTTATGAGCCATATCGTTAAGTATTCTATGGTTCTCAATAAGGTCGGGATCAGCGACACCGTGCATAGTAATTTCATTTGAAAGGCCCCATACTACGATGGAAGGATGATTATAATTCTGTGTTATAAGCTCCTTCATCTGTGAAATTGTGTTTTCACGGCCTGTAGCCATGTGCTGTGAAATATAGGGGATTTCTGCCCATACTACCATACCTCTTTCGTCGCAGAGGTCGTAGAAATACTGGTCGTGCTGATAATGGGCAAGACGGATGGTGTTTGCACCTACCTCACAGATAAGGTCCATATCCTCCTTATGATGCTCGGGTAAAAGAGCATTGCCGATACCGAGTCTGTCCTGATGACGGGAAACACCGTGGAGAGGATATTCCTTACCGTTAAGGAAAAAGCCCTTTTCGGGATCGATTTTAAAGGTACGGCAGCCAAAGCGTGCAGAGACTGTATCCAGCACCTCATCGCCGTCTAAAAGCTCCGCTTTGGCAGTGTAAAGATAAGGATCCTTTCTGCCGTTCCAGAGATGTACATTTTTGATTTCGAAATCCTCATCGTCATCATCGGTGATCTTTGATGCGATTTCTGTTCCCTCGGCATCGAGGACAGTATAACGGATTTTCTGTGAAGCCTTTTTATCGGTAAGATAAACCTCAATTTCTACCTCTGCATCTGCACCCTTGATTTCGGGAGTAACCTTAATACCGGGTGTGCCGTAGTAGTCAAGGTCAAAATGAGACTCGGGAACACAGATAAGGTTTACATCACGGTAAATACCGCCATAGAAGGTAAAGTCGGCCATCTGAGGATAAACTCTGTCATTGGGTGAGTTATCCACATCGATTTCGATAAGAGTTTCATCGGTAAGCTCATCGGTAAGGTTTACTCTCCAGGTAGAGTAACCGCCGTGATGCTCGGCGAGCTTTTTGCCGTTTGCAAATACTGTAGCTGAGGAATTGGCACCTCTGATTTCGAGATAGTAGCGTTCTGCATCGGGAAGATCAGCTTTTTTGAGGGTTTTTGCATAACGGCAGGTACCTCTGTAATAATCTGCTCCGCCGTCCTGTCCGTCTACGGCATTCCAGGAATGGGGAAGGTTCACTTCCTCGGTCTTACCTTCCTTGGTAAATGCCCAGGCACTGTTTAGATTAAGAATTTCACGCATAGTTCTTACTCCTTATTTTCTTTCATTTTCATTATTAACAGTCCCGAATTAAAATAATCGGAACACAGTTTATTTGTTTGCTACATAGCGGATAAAGCGCTCGAAGGCCGCCATACCCTTTTCGTCTCTTTTGTAAACGCCTGCATGCTCGAGGCATTTTACAAATACCTTGCCAACCTCTTTTTTAACGATGGCATCGATATTTTCAGCAGTAAACTCATAGTTATCTTTAAAGGAGTCTACCCATTCTGCGTGCTTGCTGACGGTTTCGTCAGAGGAGAGGTCCTTTCCTTCGAGGATAAATTTCTCTACCTTTGCAAGCTCATTTTTAAGTCTCGAGGGAAGAACGGCAAGGCCCATAACCTCGATAAGACCGATGTTTTCCTTTTTGATGTTATGTAATTCCTTATGGGGATGATAAACACCGTCGGGATGCTCAGCGGTAACGATATTGTTACGCAGAACCAGGTCAAGCTCAAACTTGTCACCTTTTTTTCTGGCTATAGGAGTGATGGTATTATGAGGTGTGCGGTCAGTTTCTGCAAAGATAAAGGCTTCCTCATCGGTGTAGCCTCTCCAGGCATCGAGAATTTTAGCAGAAAGGGAAACGATTTTTTCCGTATCCTCACCGCTTACTCTGATAACAGACATTGGCCATTTAACGATACCCACGGTCAGATCCTCATATCCGCACAGACTGAAGGTCTTTTCTACGGGAGCCTTAGCCATAGCGAATTCGTAGTTACCGCCCTGGAAATGCTCATGGGCGAGAATGGAGCCGCCTACGATGGGAAGATCTGCATTGGAGCCTACGAAATAGTGGGGGAAAAGCTTAACGAAATCGAAAAGCTTTCTGAAGGCACCCTCATCGATTTTCATCGGTGTGTGCTCGCTGTTAAAAACAATGCAGTGCTCATTATAGTAAACATAGGGAGAATACTGGAAGCCCCACTGCTTGCCGTCAATTTCTATAGGAATGATTCTGTGATTCTGTCGTGCGGGGTGATTGAGTCTGCCTGCATAGCCTTCATTTTCCACACAGAGAAGGCATTTCGGATAGGAGCTCTGTTTGGCATTTTTAGCCGCGGCAATGTCCTTCGGATCCTTTTCGGGCTTGGAAAGATTGACAGTAATATCTATTTCACCGTAATCACTGTCGGTTTTCCATTTGAGGTCCTTGCATACTCTGTATCTTCTTATGTAGTCTGTGTCTCTGCTGAGCTTATAGTAATAATCCGTAGCCATTTCGGGAGATACGGCATAAAGAGCATCGAAATGAGATATAACCTCACTGGGTCTGGGAACGAGTGCACTCATAACCTTGGTGTCGAAAAGGTCTCTGTTTGTCTGGGTATCCTCGATGAGTCCCTTTTCGCAGGCATAACCGAGAATGTCGCAGAGAATATCCTCTAAGCTGTCCCATTCGCACTCCGTCGGCTCTTCATATTCATCGATGCCGAGTATTTCGAGAATACGGTTGGTGGTATAGATTTTATCCTCCTGCTCGATAAGACCGCAGTCAAGACCGTATTTTACTAATTTTGCTACGCTTTCACATATCATTAATAACATCTCCTGTCACATTTCTTCACCTTATATAATACACCAAAGTTCCTATTAAAATCAATACAAAGATTAAAAAGCAGGGACATTTTTTATTTAAAGGAATAAAATAATAATGAAAAATTTTAAGGAGGCTTTTTATGTCCCGTGTAATCAGTTCATTTATGGGAGCCAATTCTCCCATCGGCTTCTGTTCCTTTTTCGAGGAAATCTATAATCCTTATAAAAATCATCATCCCTACATCATAAAGGGAGGGCCCGGAACAGGTAAATCCACTCTGATGAAAAAGGTAGCACGCAAAGCAGAGGAAAAGGGCTATGAAACTGAGCTGATTTACTGCTCATCGGATCCGCAGAGTCTGGACGGAATCATAGTAAAGGACATCGGTGTTTCCGTAATTGACGGTACATCACCTCATATCATCGAGCCGAAGTTTCCCGGAGCAGTGGAAAATATCATAAACACGGGAGACTTCTGGGACAAGAAAAACCTTTCAGAAAAAAGCGACATCATCCGTTCCCTTACCCTCGAAAACTCTATGCACCATTTCCGCTCAGCAAAATATCTCTCTGCCGCGGGAGCCATAAACGATGAAAACATCCGCTTGATTTCCTCCTTTATTAAGAGTGATAAGATAAACAGCTTCGCAGTCCGCTTCGTTTCCAGAGAAATGCCCCCTAAAAGAAAAAAGGGTGCAGGAAAAAGAATCCGCCGTTTCATAAGCGGTATAACTCCCGAGGGAGTGATTTTTCTCGATGAAACCGTAACGGCTCAGGCGGTGAGAGTAATCGGTATAAAGGATAATTATTCAGCCGCTTCGCCCCTTATATGCCAGAGAATAGGCGACCTTGCCGTAAAAAACGGCTACGATGTTATTTTCTGTCAGTGTCCTATGAGACCTAAAGGGGACTGTGAGCATATCATCATTCCCGAGGTTGGTCTCGCTCTGCTGACGGTAAAAAAGGAGCATAATATAGCTATTGACTGTGACAGATTGATCCACTGTAAAAGATTTATGCACGAAGAAGCGGAAAGCTACAGCCAGCGTCTTCGTCGGGGCAAAAAATTATGCTCCCACCTGATAGGCGAGAGCGTAAATTCACTTAAAAAGGCTAAAGAAACTCACGACAGACTCGAAAAGGAATATATCGAGGCTATGGATTTCCACGCCCTTAATGATTACACGGATATAATCACGGAAGAGATGTTCAGTATTTTTTAGCTTTCTCTGAGCCTTGTCCCGGGTATAATCTCCCTTGCCTTTTCCGTCAGACTTGCCATTTCTTCAGCGGAATAAGCGGAAAGACCGTCAGAGATAAGGTTTCCGCTGTCCTTGAATTGCTGGAGGAAGAAGGGGACTCCGCCCTTTAAAAGACGGGCAATTTCCTTTATATCCTCCTCGGTGTGGAACTCCCTGACTACCGTAGTACGGAATTCGCAGGGGATTTTACCTTCCTTAAGTATGGAAATACTGCGGAGAATCTTATCTGTATCGATAGCCTTCCCTACGGTGAGGGAATATTTTTCCGGAGTATTTTTGACATCCATAGCCACATAATCGCAGAGCCCTTCATCGATAAGCTCACCTAAAAGGTCAGGTCTGTAGCCGTTAGTATCCAGCTTTACGGCAAAGCCCATATCCTTTATCCTTTTAAGGAAGTCTTTCAGATCCTTCTGCAGGGTAGGCTCTCCGCCTGTCACGCATACACCGTCTAAAATTCCCTGTCTCTTTTTCAGAAAAGAAAAGATTTCTTCTTCGCTTATAAACTCCTCTGCCTTTTCAGTTACCAGAAGGGCATTATGACAGAAGGGGCAGAGAAAATTACAGCCGTAGCAGAAAATAGTGCAGGCGGTTTTGCCGGGAAAGTCGAGGAGGGTTAATTTCTGTATTCCTGAAATGAGCATAGGTTTATCTCCTGAGTAATTTTACTGCTTTAATCTTCGCCTTTTTTGCCGTAGGCATAAGCTTGGCATAAGAATAGTATTTCATCTTATTTCCCACCAAAACATACTCACCGATGAATTCGTGGTAGTCGGCAGAAAAGCTCTTTTTGAAATCATAAATTCCCTTGAAATTATCCTGAGGCTCCAGAGCTCCCAGCGTGCCGTCCTCCTGTAGCTCGGGAGTTTTTACGATAACATAGCCCAGGTCGTGTACATCACAGCCTCTGTTTATACTTTCACAGAGTCGCAGATAGTTAAGATAATGGCTCGAGCGGGTATTATTTCTGATAACATTTCTCGTTCCACCGAAAAGACAGCTTCCCATTCCTGCATAGTAGATGGAGAGTCCGCCTGCCAGACAGATGCGGCTGTCGGAAGTAAATTCCTCTGCTTCGGCCATTCTCTTTTCGAAATGCTCAGTCTGCTTATCAACGCTCTGAATGGTCTCATTAAGCTGACGGGCTTTCTTTTCGTGAGCAGTTTCCAGCTCTTTAAGAGCCTGCTCCTTCTTTGCCAGACGCTCTGCCTGCAGCTTTCTGTCAAGCTCCTTATCGTAATAAACGAGCTTAAGGTCACTGTTGTCCCTGAATTCTCTTAAAAGCTTGGTGCAGTAATCGCCGTTTCTTTCCACGAAGTTATCTCTTTCGCCTGTGTCACGCATAACATCCATAAAATCATCCATCAGTGACGGATTTTTTTCCACATCCTCATAGGTAAAGGTCTTTGCCACAAGTCCTCTCTGCTCACCTATTCTGATGCTGTAGCGTACACCCTTGTCGCATTTTTTAAGTATTTTATCAGCGGAAAGGCTTTCTCCCTCTGCTGTTTTAAGAGGTATGAAAAGCTGTACGGGCTGTTTATAGGTATAGTTTTCGATAGAGGGATTAAGCTCATAGCCGAGGTCTGTAAGCACCTTGTGCATTTCGTGTCCCTCGGTACGGTCCTCTCCGTTTATGCGCAGAGAAACGGGAGGATCCATAATAAAGCAGGTAACACCGTTTTTCTTTACCTCTGCTCTTATAAAATCGGTAAACTCCTTTAAAAGCTCTCTGTTTGCGTAGTCACACACAGCACCTGCGGGCGCATACCATATCTTTCCTGCCACAGGTAAGGCTCTTTCCATAACGAGGACAGCCAGAACAGTCTTTTCGCCCTCATAGCCGCAGTAATATGTGCACCTCCAGGTGGTCTTTACCTTCTGCCAGTTAGACGACTGGATATACTGACCGCCGTTTGCACATATAAATTCATCATATTTTTTCAGGTCTGTTTCAATTTTAAATGTGTACATTTAAAAACCTCATTCCTTTCTCGCCTTAAGTGCCTTCAGCACCTCGGCTCTCTCACTGAAGGGGAGCTTTTTACCCTCTACCTTCATATATTCCTCATGTCCCTTACCTGCTAAAATGACTATGTCACCGGGAAGGGCATTTTTTATGGCATACTGTACTGCTTCGGCTCTGTCAGGGATTATTATATATTCTCCCCCTGCCTTTTTGCAGTATGAGGCGATTTCCTCACATATTTTACGCGGATCCTCGAAATCCGGATCATCACTGGTAATAACGGTAAAGTCGCTTAAAGCTCCCGAAACCGTACCGAGCTCCTCTCTTCTGCACTCAGTTCTTCCGCCTACGGAGCCGAAAAGAGTTATTATGCGGTTGTGCTCATAATCAGAGGCTGTGTCAATTATACTTTTAAGGCTGATACCGTTATGCGCATAGTCAATAATAACGGTTATGTCCTCACATTCACGGACCGTCTCGCATCTTCCCTTGACAAAAACCGAAGCGAGACCTTCGGCTATAAGCTCATCGGATACACCGTAATGCTCGCCTACGGCTATGGCGATAAGGGAATTATGACAATTTATTTCAGCGGGAAGACCTACGGTAAAGTGCTTGTCCTTCCCTTTGGCGCAGACATCGAAGGCCATAGAAAGAATATTTCCGTTTTTAAGCTTTTCGCATCCGCCCAAAATATAGTCTGCCGATTTATCGTAGCCGTAGGTAATAACTTCACCCGAGGCGCTTTCCCGTATCTTTTCACTGAATGGATCGTCGATATTGACTATCGTTCTTTTACACAGGGGAAAAAGCTGTGTTTTCCAGAAAGCATATTCCTCAAAGCTTTCGTGCTCGTTTGTTCCTATATGGTCGGGATAAAGATTAGTGAAAACTCCGAAGGCAAACTCCGTGCCGTCGGTGCGGTGCGCCTTTAAGCCGAGAGAGGAAACCTCGATAGCCGCCGCCTTACAGCCTCCGTCAACCATCATACGAAGCATTTTCTGCAGCTCGTAGCTTTCGGGAGTGGTATTGACCGTAGGGAGAACCGTATCTCCGTAGCTTGCACCCACGGTACCGATTATACCCGTCATTATACCTGCTCTGTCTAAAACGAATTTTATGAGATGGGCGACTGTAGTTTTTCCCTTGGTGCCCGTTATGCCGATAACATCCATTTCCCTTGAGGGATTACGGAAAAAATTACAGCTCATTTTCGCCAGAGCGGCACGGGTGTTTTCTGTTTTAATAATGAGAGCATCCTCAGGGAGAGAAAGCTCCTTTTCACATACAAAAACTCTGCTTCCCCTTTCGTATGCACCTTCTGCATATTTGTGTCCGTCAGCAAAGGCTCCTGTAAGACAGACGAAGATAATATCCTCTCCCACCTTACGGGAATCGTAGGCTATATCCTTTATCTCTCTGTCGGAAAAATTGTCACAGATAAAGTCAAGATCCTTTAAAATTTCACTAAGCCTCATTAATGCAGCCCCATTTCCTTGAGTCTTTTAACTTCTGCTCTTTCGGCAAGATATTTCGCACGTCTTTCGTGTCTTCCCTTACCGCCGATTATGCCCACACGGCGGAAGGCCTCGATAAACATAGCCGCCAATGCACCGCCCGAGCCGAGCATCAGATCTACCATAGTATCCGTCAGACCGTAAGCACCGTCGATATGTCCGTGCTGCATAACGAAGCCGTAGAGCCTGTCCATAGTAAACTCGTAAAACTCCCAGCCCACTATCACGAAAAGAGCACCGCCCAGAGCGAAGATAGCCTTGACGGAGATTTTGGCGGGAGTTCTTTCTCCCTGCATAATTTCGATGAGGGCGAAGCCTCCCGTACAGGCAAGATAGCCTGCAAAGATATGCTCGGGAATATCTATGCCTGTGAAATCCGTTCTCGTATTAAGCGTGGTACCCACCACACAGCCGAAGCAGATAAACACATTGAGCATAGTCTGTAAATAGGCCGGATATCTGGTAATAAAGGATTTACCGCCGAAAAGCTGGAACATATCCCACAGATGAGTAAATATAATGGCAAACACGGCCTGTATAAATTCGGAGGTATAGCCATTGAGCATACCCCACACACCCCAGATGAAAAGAAGGCCTCTGCATACCCACCAGGTAATCTGATGGCCTTTTGAAAGAGGAGGAATGGTACGTAATTTTTTCATTATGCAAATCCTTTCGGTACTAATATCATATCAATAGATTATTATAACACAGTTTATTTTTATTTACCATATCTTTTATCTGTTTTGAATGGGAGAAATGTAAATTTTTTTAATAAAAATATTATAATTAATATTTTTCATTGACAAGCCATTTTTTTTATTTTATTATCATATTACATAAATATAGTATAAAACGGAGGAATTAAAATGAATCAGGCAGTAGCCGTTATAAAAGAAATACCTGCTATTTTAAATCAGGTGCTGGCAATTCTTAACACCTTTATGGAAATGGTCCTTTCCGTGCTTTTAGCCTTTGGTGTGATTTCAGGTCCCTCCACAGACGAGCCTATCACCCTTAAGGATGCCGAAAATGTAAATCTTGCCGTAGTGGCATTGGCTGACACACATATCAGACCCACCGGCATCAACCCTTATAATTTCGACTGCGGAATAGAGGATATTAAAAATTCCGGAATTGATTTCGATGCTCTGCTCATAGCCGGTGACCTTTCTGAGCTCGGTGACGATGTTTCCTATGAGCTTATGTGGGATTCGCTGAATAAAGCTGAGATCGAAAATATACTTCTTGCCACAGGAAATCACGATATCCGTGTGGTTTATGACCTGAGAACCGAGCAGATTATCGACAAAACAAACAGCTTCCTCGGAACAGAAATTGACAAGCCCTATTATTCCTATGATATAAAAGGCTACACCTTTATCGTTATGGGCTCCGATAAACAGCTCCTGGAAAAGGCCTTCATCTCTGACGAGCAGCTCACCTTTATCGATTCCGAGCTTGAAAGAGCCACAAAGGACGGAAAGCCCGCCTTTGTAATGTGCCACCAGCCTTTAGAAAATACCCACGGACTTCCTGAGGTATGGAAAAACGGCGGTATCGGTGAACAGTCAGATAAGGTCAGAGAAATACTCGAAAAGTATAAGAATGTATTCTTCCTGAACGGCCATCTTCACGACGGTGTATATGAAAACAGCCTCGAGATATTGAACGAAGAAAACGGTGTTTACTCCGTTAACCTTCCTGCATACGGCAGAGAAAACGATTACGGTGAATTCCTTCAGTCAGGTCTGGGCACCTATTTCGAGGTATACGATGATGAAGTAGTCTTTACCGCCAGAGATTTCCGTGCAGGTAAAGCTCTCGAGGGCTATACTATGTCCTTCACCCTTAAATAAATCAGTCTCCCTCACTCATAGCGGTGGGGGAGTTTTAAAAAAGACAAAAGGAGAAAGTAAGATGAAAAAATTAGGCTTCGGCTGTATGAGATTACCCCTGGCAGATAAAAAGGACGACTCTGCCGTAGATATTGAACAGATGAAGGAAATGGTTGATGCCTATCTCGCTGAGGGCTTCAATTATTTTGACACTGCATATATGTATCATAAGGGTAAAAGTGAATGCTTCGTAAAAGAAGCTCTCGTAAAAAGACACCCGAGAGAGAGTTTTTATTTGGCCGATAAGCTTCCTGTAGGTATGATGAAAAAGGCGGAGGACAAGGAAACAATCTTCCTCGACCAGAAGGAAAAATGCGGTGTAGATTATTTCGACTATTACCTTCTTCACTGCCTTGATAAAAAGAATTTCAAGGTAGCTGAAAAATACGGTGTCTTTGAGTATCTTGCCGAAAGAAAAGCAGCAGGAGAAATCAAGGTTTTAGGCTTCTCCTTCCACGATACTGCCGATGTTCTCGACGAAATCCTCACAAAGCATCCCGAAATGGAGTTCGTTCAGCTCCAGATTAACTATCTCGACTGGGAAAACGAAAAGGTACAGTCCCGTCTCTGCTACGAAGTGGCGAGAAAGCACAGCACACCCATTATCATTATGGAGCCTGTCCGCGGCGGCGCACTTGCCAATGTACCCGGTGTGGTAAAAAATATGTTCAAAGAAAAGGAAAGCGACCTTTCTCCGGCCTCCTGGGCTATCCGCTTTGCCGCAAGCCTCGGCGGAGTGTTTATGGTGTTAAGCGGTATGTCGGATATGTCTCAGCTCAAGGACAATATGAGCTATATGAAGGATTTCATCCCTCTGACCGAGGAGGAAAAATCGCTCTGTCTGAAGGCAGGTACTATCATCGCAAACAAGGATACGATTCCCTGTACTGCCTGCCGCTACTGTGCTGAGGAATGTCCCGAAAAAATTGCCATTCCCGAGCTTTTGGCTCTTTACAATAAAAAAATAAACGGCGATACCGTAACCGCTGAGGAATATGCTTCTCTCACCGCAGAAAGCAGTCCCGCAAGCTGCATTAAATGTAAAAAATGCGAAAAGATGTGTCCTCAGAAAATCGAAATCGCCAAGCTTATGAAGAAGGTCAGCAAAACCTTCGGATAAGGTAGCACCTTATGGGCAAACATACCCCGAGTACTTTATAATAGAGAAGATTATACTAAAAATCCCTTCAGACTCTTTCCGAGCCGATGTATTATGTTCTGCTCGCCTTGAACACGGAGCTTTACGGGGCAGAAATAATGAATGAAGTAAGGCGGATATACGGCGGAAGAATAAGCATAGGACCGGGTACTCTTTACACTATGCTCGATAAATTCAGCTCAAACGGACTCATAAAACGTACTAATCAGAGCCTTACATCGAAAAGCTACATCATTACCGATGAGGGCAGAAAAATGCTCAGAGAGGAATACAACCGTCTCTGCACGCTCATATCTGACGGCAGAGCTGTTATGGAGGTGACCAAATGAAAAAGAAAAAGGTAAACAGACTGATAAAGGCCTTTCCTTTTTATTACACTGAGCTTCCCGCCATAGCCGAATATCTGGAAAAGAAGGAAAGCGAGGGCTACAGACTTAAAGAGCTCAGCGGTGAAAATATGGTTTTTGAAAGGTGCGAACCCAAAAAATCCCGCTACTGTGCAGAGATTTTCACAGGCTCCTCTCCCGAAGAATTTCTCGAGGCCTGTGCCTCAGAAGGCTGGGAGCATATCGGTACATATAACAGAGAGCTGTATTTTTTCAGAACACAGAGGCACAATGCCACAGACATAATTACCGATGAAAATGATAAGAAAAAAAATATAGGCAAAAGAATATTTCATCAGAAAAATATGTGGATTCTTTTATTCATCGCCTTACTGCGACTGCTCAATACAGCTATGGATATGAGCAGCGGTCTCAGCATCAGTCTTCCCGAAACCGATCCCTCGGTTCTTTTCAGCCTTGGATTAATTTCCTTATATTTATTTAGTACCCTTATACGGATTTTTGACTGCCTTTTATGGAAGGTTAAAGTCAACACGGATACGACTCTTTTTTCACTCAGAAACACCGTAAAAAAGAGAGCGATATACACAGCCCTGATTTTCACAGCAGGTATTATTATCTGGACCTTCTACTTATGGATTGTTCCTGACCAATTTTCAGCGGTAAGTATTGTGTTCGGCATTATTTTCGTCTGGCCGTCCGCTTCAGATTATCTGACCTTAAAAATACACTCCGAAAAAACTGTGAAGCTGAAAACCGGCTTCACCTTCCTGCTTCTGGTGGCAATGATTACTTTCGTTGTTTCCGGAGCGGTCACCTATATGAAAAACGAGTCGGTTGAAATTTCGGGAAACACATACAGTGCACGGCAGGCTCCCATAGAGGTTTCCGATCTGGGTATAACCGATGAATACGAAAATGACCTCTACGGAAGCAGTACCAGATTCGGCAAGCTGTATACCTTCACTTCTGATACGATAAAATCGGGCGGCTATCTCTCTTATGATATACTCGTCACTGACTATCCCCGTGTACATGAAAGATATACGGATAAAATCCTGAAAGAATATGAGGAGTACGGGGTTGATATTACCAAGGTATCAGGTCCTGAAACACAGTGGGATTACTATTACAGGATAACCCGTGGCGGAGATTATGAATATGACGGCTTCGCTGTCAAGGACAACACAGTGCTTTATCTCAGGTGGTCTGTATGCTGTGAAACGGATTTCTTCGAAATGGCTTATGATAAGCTGTACGGATAACAAAATCCTTATATTTTCGCGGATTTTTACCTCGGACACGATACACCTATCCCTATTGTTAAATCTTATATTTTCATTATAGAAACGAAAAAGGGCAACCGCTACAATGGTGGTTGCCCGATGCTTTTCTGTTAAAATCAAAAATTAAACCGTTAAATAATCCTCGAAATAATCAGCCCAGCCACAAGTCCCCCTAAAACGGAAAGAACTGTCTTCAGCACGGCAGTTGTTCTGTCTCCCTTAATTTTCGTGGGCGGTGCTTTATCTGTTCTGCCTGCGATAATGCCCGCTCTTTCTCTGATTTTACCTTCGCTTATACTTGCATATTCGGGCTTTACGAAAAAAAGTATTCTTTCGAAATAATCACAGTCTGTCTCTCTCACTTCTACTACCTGCCGGTTAACGCCTTTTATCATAATAATTTACCTCTCCTAATAATATTTACATTTTTAGTTTTGTAAGATTATTATCTTTTATGCCTTGAATTTAATTACAAAAAATGCTATTGTTAATCAAGAGGTGTAGTTATGATCAATTATCAGAAAGAGCTTGAAAAAATTATCGGAGATAATGAGAAAAAGGGAATCGTTCCCACTCTTATGCTTCACGCCTGCTGTGCGCCCTGCAGCAGCTACTGTCTGGAATATCTGTCGCAGTATTTTAAAATTACTGTTTTTTATTTCAATCCGAATATCCATCCTGCCGAAGAGTATACCCATAGAGTCAGTGAGGTCAAAAGGCTTATCAGTGAAATGACCTTTAAATATCCTGTCGATTTCATCGAAGGGAAAAATGAGCCTGCAGAGTTTTACTCGGCGGTCAGAGGCTACGAAAAAGAAAAAGAGGCAGGAGAGAGATGCTTCATCTGCTACAGACAGCGTCTTTACGAAACTGCACTAAAGGCCAAGGAAATGAACTTCGATTATTTCACCACTACTCTTTCCATAAGTCCTCTGAAAAATGCAGAAAAAATAAACGAAATCGGACAGGATATAGAAAAAGAGCTCGGCATAAAGCATCTGCCCTCAGATTTCAAAAAGAAAAACGGCTATAAGCGTTCCATAGAGCTTTCGAGGGAGCATAACCTCTACAGACAGAATTACTGCGGCTGTGTTTTTTCATTAAAAAGTGAATAAATAATCTCCTTTTGTTGCACAATAAACAAAAAGCAACAAAAGGAGTATTTTTATGCAGACAGATACAGTAAAGCTTTTAAGAGAATGTGACTCAGGAGCCAAAACAGCCGTAAACTCCATAACCGAAATGCTCGATAAGGTAAAAAATCCCGACCTTCTTTCTATTCTTACCAAAAGCCTTAAAACCCATCAGACACTACAGGTGGAAATAGGGGAGTATATAAAGGAAATCGGTGCCGAAACTAAGGATCCTCCCCTTATGGCTAAGGCTATGTCCTGGATGAAGACAAACATCAAAATGCTCGAGCATAATGAAGACAAGACCATCGCCGACCTGATGCTCGACGGGTGTAATATGGGAATCAAGCAGCTCTGCGGCTATGTCAATGAATATAAGGGTGCAGATGAAAAATCACAGGCACTTGCCAAGAAAATCATCAAGGAAGAGGAGCATCTCATCGAGGAGCTGAAAAACTATCTTTAAATAATAAAGGGGCTGTAAAAAAACAGCCTCTTTACCATTTATAATCACTTATCATTATATCTCTGCGCAAGGCACCTCTGTAGCTTATTCCGCTGTTATAATCACAGATAAATCTCACCTTGTTTTCCTTTTCGTTAAAGGCGAAAACCGGTGTGTAGCAGGTAGGAGCTTTCTCATCTTCCTGACGGTAAAAAATTACAGCCCAATCGCCCGTCTTAACCTCCTCAGGCTCGCATACACTGTCGGAGGGACGGAAAGCTTTGTACTCCTCTACAGTTTCACGGAAACTTTCTTCGTCTAACGGCAGTTCAAGAAATACTTCTGTTCGGGGCGGCTCGGGAGTACCTGAATACTGTTTATAAAAGTATTTGTAATCAATGCCTTTTATATCGGGTAATTTTTCAGGGAGAAACTCTGATAATGCTTTTTCTGCCGCCGCAGAATCAAAAACCATATAGTTTTCCGTATTACAGGTGCGTGACACCACCAGACTTTCGGGTTCTGCCAGCATAACGGTAAGAGCCGACCAAGCAGACACGGGCACCATACAGTAAACATAAAGACAAAGCATAGCAACTGAAACGGCGGTCTTTATCCTGATTTTTTTCTTGCCGTAAAAGCCTTTTTTTCTGTTAAGCAGAATGATTATTACAGGAAGAATAAGACACAGAACGATAAAAATAATCAGATAGTTCATATAATATTGCGGATAAAGATAATGATCTATATCCTCTATTTCCACCCTGAAAATGAGTACGAAGCAAATAAGGGACAGTGTATAACCTATAAGTCCCAGGGAGAAAAATAATATACGCACTACCTTCTGCAAAGGTGAAAGCTCACTGTCCTCGGGCGGAACAGTTTTTTCACTCATAAGAGGGGGACTGTCCAGACATTCGACTATCTGCTCAAAGGATAAAGCCTCCTCATAAAGTAAGGGCATCAGACAGGTAACTGTTTCAGTGTCTATTTCTATTCTTTTGTTTGTTCTGTCAATAAAATCCTGCAGAACTTCCTTGCTTTTTTCGGGCTGAGTCTGTATAAGCTTTATTTCGCTTATGGAAAATCCTGCTTTTCTCATAACGGAAATGCTTTTAAGTGTTTCCACATCATCAGCAGAGAAATCCACATTACGCCTTCCCGAATAGGATTCGTTTACAGAGGGTGCTATCAGACCGTCTTCTATGTAAAGCCTTATGGCTCTTTCGGTAAGGCTTGTTTTTTCCGAAACCTCCTTGATTTTCATAAAGCTTCCTCCTTTTTCTTCGTTTTCATCCTTATCATATATTATTACCCAAGGTAAGTGTCAACAGTTTTAATAAAAAAGTTATAAAAATTAATTTTATATAAAAAAACAGTCGGGTGTCAATTAACATCCGACTGTAAATTTACATTTATTATCAGTTGATTTTACCGTAAAGGGAAACCTTTTCAGCACCTGCATCTGTTCTGGGTGCTCTTGAAGGAGCTTCTACAGAAGCAGAACCGCCTCTGCCTCTGCCGCCGCGGTTGTAACCGCCTCTGCCGCCACGGCCTCTGCCGTAGCCGCCCTTGGAGGGATGAGTAGGCTTTACACCCTCAGCGAGAGTGATAACAACTCTTCTGCTTGCATCTGAGCCTACGGAATGAGAGGAAACACCCTCGATTTCCTGAACTGCTGTGTGAATAATTCTTCTTTCATAGGGATTCATAGGCTCGAAAGTAACATTTCTGCCATATTTGAGTACCTTTTCGGAATTTTTCTTAGCAAGCTCGCGGAGAGCGTTATTTCTCTTTTCACGGTAGTTACCCACATTGATGGAAATTCTGGAATATTCTCCGTCCTTCTTTGTCTTGTTAGCCACAAGTCTGGTAAGATACTGGATGGAGTCAAGAGTTTCGCCTCTTCTGCCGATTACGATACCGTAATCATCACCGCAATCGAGCTCAAAGATAATTTCGTTTTCCTGTGTACGGAAAGCCTCGATTTTAACCTCGCCTACACCCATACCTGAAAGAATATCCGTAAGATATGCAGCGGCAGACTTAAGGCTTTCGCTTTCATCTGTATTAATAGCTGTTTTAACAGCTTCGACAGCCTTCTTTTCCTCTGCGGGAGCCTCTTCCTTTTTAACGGGAGCGGCCTTCTGAGGAGCCGGCTTCTTTTCTGCCTTGGGAGCAGGTGCCTTTTTAGCGGGCTGAGCCTTTACGGGCTCGTCGGGAACTTCGTAATATGCTTTTGCTTTGGCAGGTGAACCGCCGAAAAGACCTAAAATCTTTTTCTGGGGATAAGCCACTACCTCTGTGTGAACATCTGCACTCTCGGGAGCGTTCAGTTCTTTGACAGCATTGGCGATAGCTTCATCTATGGTAGCACCTGTACCGAGCTTTTCAATTTTCATTATCTGTTTTCACCACCATTTTTATGAAATAGTATGAACCTGAATGTTCAATGGAATTATTCTTCAAAATCTGCTTTTTCTTTCGCGGCAAGCTTCATCTTTTCATAAGCTCTGCGGTTTACGGTTTCCTCAACCATAACCTTGGCAAGAACCTTACGGGGAGCATAGAAGTGACCGATGATAAGAGTCTGGAAGAAAGCGATAAGGCTGGAAAGAATCCAGTACATACCCATACCTACAGGGAAACTCCAGCAAAGATATACTGACCATATAGGCATCATAAGCATCATACAGCCCATCATCTGCTGATTCTGCATATCGGGATTAGCTTTTTTCTGTCTTACCTGTGAAAGTACGCTTGTGAGTAATGAGGCAAGACCCGAAAGCACGGGAATTGCAAGAATGAGGAGTGATTCCTTCTTAATACCCATTTCTGCATAGATATTGCTGGGAATCATACCGAGGTCGATACCGAAAATGCGGAAATCGAAGTTACGGATTGCCTCAATTTCGGCGGCATAGGTTGTAAGAAATTCGGGCTTTGCCTCGAGAATCTTTTCGATATTTGTGATAACGATAGGCTCGAGATAGTAAGCGCCTCTGTTGCCTGAGGTCTGCAGACCGAGAGCTGTAGCTGTTTCGGTGAAAGTAGTGATAACCTCTGCAGAAAGATTCAGAACATAGGTAAGAGGCTTCTGAATTATGCCGTAAAGACCGATGAGGATAGGAAACTGCAGAAGCAGGGGTAAGCAGCTGGCACCCATAGAGGAGTAGCCCTCCTTCTGGTAAAGCTCACTGGTTTCCATCTGGATTTTCTGCTGTCTTTCCTGTGGATTGTAGTCCTGATACTTTTCTCTGATTCTTTTAAGCTTCGGCTGAAGACGCATCATTTTAGCCGAGGACTTCTGCTGTTTGATGTTTGAGGGCAGAAGAATAACACGGAAAAAGAGTGTAAAAATTACGAGTGCTATACCGTAATTAGAAACAAAGCTGTAAAGAATTCTAAAAAGATATCCAAAAATGCTGTATAAGAAATCCATTCTTAAATACCTCCGTAAAATTATCCCTTAAAAATAAAAGAGGGGCGGATCATTTCAGACGGTGATCTTCTTTTTTCGGCGGAACGGGATCATAGCCGCCTGCTGAAAAAGGATTACAGCGGAGTATCCGCCATAAGGCAAGCAAAGTGCCCTTGAATGCACCGTGAGTTTCAATCGCTTCAATGGCATAACAGGAACAGGTCGGATAATATCTGCACATAGGGGGCAGATGGGGAGAAATGTGACGGCGGTAAAATCTGATTAAAGCCAAAATAACCTTTTTCATTTAATAACACCGAGCACTTTCATACATTCGACCATACTTTTTTCCACCTGAGGGGATTTAAGGTATTTGGTTTTGCTGCGGGAAACAAAAACAAAATCGTAATTACCCGCAATTTCATAGTTCCTGAATACCGATTGATAAGCCGCTCTGATAATTCTGCGGGAGCGGTTCCGTTCGACAGCGTTACCGGTTTTTTTGCTCGTAGTGATACCGACACGACAAATACCCACACGGTTTTTTAATGCATAAACAACCAGTGCAGGTTTAGCCGAGGACTTACCGCGGTAATAAACACGGTTAAAGTCAGTATTTTCTTTTAAAGTAAGGTACTTTTGCAAAAAAATCAAACCCTAACACTATTTTGAACGAGTGTGTCTGTTTACTTTCTGTCAGCAATACTGACAAAATCAAAGCTCAGATTAGTATGTGAGCTGCTTTCTGCCCTTTGCACGACGGCGGGCAAGAACCTTACGGCCGTTCTTTGTTGCCATTCTCTTACGGAAGCCGTGTTCCATTTTTCTGTGGCGCTTTTTGGGTTGATAAGTTCTTTTCATTGCATTAAACCTCCTTTAATAATTTTATAAAACGGGACATATTGCAAGGAGTATAGAAGTGAAGCAATATGGTGTCCGACGCTTTTAATTTAATGCGACCAAAAAGTCATAAGACTGCAAGACATAACTTGCAGAGAAACATTATATATCAAACGGGGCAGATTTGTCAATGATTTTACCTGTTTTTCTTTGATTTTACGAGTGTTTTAAGGCTTTATGGCGTTATCGTTGTGGTCTTGTCCGAGAGGATACACAAGATAGTGTATTGAGCTTTTTTACATATTTAATACATTAAAGAAAAACTAAAGTAAATATACCATAATATATGTTGCATTTTAAATTAAAGAGTGATAAAATAGTTCCGTTATTACGATGAACTAATCCAAAGGAGGCTTTTATTTTGGACGAACTGAAAAAAGACGGCTTACTCCCTGAGGAAGAGGATAATACCGCATCCGGAGAGATGACAGAGGATTTCCTTTCTGATGAGGAAGCATCTGAGGAAAAGGAGGAGCTTTACGAGGAGCTCGAAAATATCAGAGATATGTTTCAGCAGGAGCTCGACAGGGCTTCAGCCGAAGAATACGAAGACGGTATGCTCATTCAGGAGCTGGAAAATCACGATGAACTGAGTGAAGAGTATGACACAGATGAGCAGGAGATCCCTCCCGAGGATCTCTGTCAGTGCTGTGAGGAAAAAATCCGCTTTAAGGAGCTGGGCGACGACTATCCCTACTGTGAGGATTGCCGTAACGCTATGAAAAAATACCCTCTTCGCAAAAGCGGTATTTTAGCAGCGCTTATCGCCGTAATTCTTTTCTTAGCGAGCATTTATATATCCTATCCCTATCTTAACGATGCTATGACTGTAGCTGATGCATCCGCCAACTATAAATCGGGCAATATTATGAGTGCTCTCCAGACTTATTATTCATACTTTAACGGTGCAAAATCTGCCGAAAAGATTTCCAACAGAGCTTTCAGCGAAATTATCGCAGGATATAACAAGCTTGGTTATCAGGCAAACGGTGCAGAGCTTATCAATGTTTACTATACCGAGGATCAGCTCAAAAGACCCTGGAATAAAAAATATGCTGACACTGTCAAGGAAGCCACCGTTCTTACAGAAACCTATGAGGCTGTTTCGGAAGTAACGGCAGATGCCCTTTCCGGCAAGGATTTTGATTTTGATAAGGTTATGGCTGAGCTCGATGCACTCAAGGAAGCCAAGCCTCTCGAAGAAGGAAAAAGCCAGGTCACCGAAAAGTACAATGAGGTTTTCATCGAATACTATAAATTCGTACTGATGAGCATCAAGGAAAAGCCTCTCTCCGAGCAGCTGGATCAGCTTAAATACATCGACTCCATCGGTGCCGGTCAGGAATGGGTATATCTCTCGAACTACTGTGCAACAGCCGCCAGACTCGGTGACGAAGAAGCAGTCAACTACAGCTTCGATAAGCTTTTAGAGATAAATAAAGAAGATAATACCGCCTATATATCCAAAGCAAGTCTTTACCGCTTTATGGAAAATCCCGATGCAGATAAAATGATAGCCGTCTGCGAAGAAGCTAAAGCAGCTCTCGGTGCTTCGGATGTTTCCTATAAGCATCCTCTCGCCATAGCATATCTCATCAAGGGAGAGGGCGCTCTTGCCTTAGAGGAGATAAAAGGTCTTTTCAGTGCCGGTAACTATACCGTTCAGAACTGCAATCTCTATGCACTTGTAGGTCTTTATAACGGAGACAAGGAAATTTACGAGGATATGAAGGAGCTTCTTTCCGGCTATGGCTATGAAATCAGCGAGCTCGTAACACAGTACAAAAAGGGTAAAATCACTATCGAAGAAATTATCAAGGACCAGGGAGGCGACATCTGATGACAAAGCTTTACATTCTTACGAAATATCTCACCTTTCCCGGTGCACTTATCAGATGTATGTGGGAGCAGATAGTATGCCGCATCTGTAAGGTTCCCGTAGAGGATAACCGTTACCTGAGAAACGATGAAATGATAAGCCATGTGGAGCATGAGCTTATGCCCAAGGCACAGGGTGCCTTCGCACTCTGCTTCGTTCCTGCCTTTATGAACTTCATCGGCGCTTTCTTCCTTGCACTGGCTCCCATTATATTCACTCTTTATGCCCGCTTTGACGATACGGTGCTTACCATAATTAACTCTCTTGCCTACTGGTTCGCATTCTCACTTATGACAAACTCCTATCCTCTCATCGAGGATGCATATAATATGATAGAAAAGATTTATAAAAAAGGTAATATCCTTCAGAAAATCTTGTATGCGCCCGCAGCTGCGTTTCTTTTCATCGGTGCTTTCGCAGAAAAATACTGCATCAGCTTTATTCTCGGCATTGTACTTACCGCTGTAATTATCCTTATCTGATAGCATACAATATAAATTCAGGCTCACTGTATGATTCGCTGTCTTACAGTGAGCCTTTTTATGCGGTGCTGACGGAGAGAGAGGGGCGAAGCCGCCGCAGATATGCGGCGTCCCGGGCTTTTCCGAGCCCGGCTACGGCATAAAATGCCGTGCTTCGCCCCCTGCTCCCGGGTGCCTGCAACAAAAAATCAAACCGCCGTAAAGCCTTTACCTTACGACGGTTTACCTTTTGTTTGTTAATTAATATTCAATTACATATTCTTCATCTACTGTAAGAGATGCTACAGCCTGGAGAGAAACAACCATCTTAATTTTAACATCCATATCAAAATTATAAATGAATTTTGAATATGTCATATTTCCGGTTGCTTTATCGATTTTTGCAGTAGCAGTACAGTTATAATATGATAACTGTGCGCTTTCAAATCCGGGAGCATTGTTTGCGATGTCGTCAATATTCATAGTCCAGAAAATAGATCCTACGCCCTCACCGCTGCGGTAAACAGGATTTACCTGATCCTTCATCTTAATATCGATAACATATTCCGTACCATTATCAGTACAAGTGATGGTTTCAAGGTATTCGGGCTTAAGCTTACTGGCAAAGTCCGTACCGCTTACAGGATACTTTTCAGCTACTGCAGGACCTTCATATACTTCGGGAGTCATATTAGGCTTAACGAACTTTTCGATAGCACCGTCAGCGATAGCCTGAAGAGCGGAAGGAACCTCAAGCTTATTTATTCTCATATCCTGATAGTTTCTCGTTGCCTTTTTAGCTGTTGTTTTGATTTTGTTTGCACTTTCATTAAAGAGAGCCACTATTTCCTCTGTGGTAGCGGGAGCACCTGTGGAGGGAGACTGTACAGCAGGAGCAGATGAGGCCGTGTCGGCAGGCTGAGTATCAGCTACAGGTGCCTGAGTAGTGGGAGCAGCTGTAGGAGCCTGAGTGGTCGGTGCGGCTGTGGGTGCTTCCGTGGGAACATCAGTAGCGACAGTGTCTTCAGCTACTGCCTCCTCTGCGGGAGTAGCATTAATATTGGTAAGAGAACCGGCGATATTACCCATCGAGAAAACCAGAATTATTGCCAGAGCGATAGAAATGCCGTTTTTCCACTCACTGCCTATGCTGTCTAAAAACTCTCTGAATTTATTCATAATATAAATTCTCCTTTCAACTTTTAGAGTTTCACAGAATAGATTATATTATATTTTTTTAAATAGTTCAAGTCTTTCTTGCAAATATTTCTTGTATGTGCTCTATTGACTTATTATTTGCTGAGTGCTACAATACTTTTATGTAGAAAACTAAAGGAGAAAATAGTATGAAAACCAAAAAAATTCAGAATCCCTTGTGGCAAACTAACCCGACTGAAAGAAAGAGCTATTATTTTTATTTCTTCGGTCAGAATATGATCTACAATATGATAGCCGCTTATCTGACCACCTTCCTGCTTCTTTTAGGCGTAAACCCTGCCAAATCTGCAGCCGTAATGCTGGCAGTAAAGGTATGGGATGCTGTAAATGATGCACTTTTCGGTGTTATTTTTGACAAGATTAAATTCAGAAGCGGTAAAAAATTTATTCCCTGGCTTAAAATAGCCTGTGTGCTTACACCGATTTCTACCATTCTGCTTTTCATTATTCCTAATACTGAATCCACTTCAGAGGGCTTCAAGCTTGCATGGTTTGCTATTGCATATATTCTCTGGGATACTGCATACACCTTATGTGATGTACCCGCCTTCGGTATTATTACCTCCATGACCAGCCACATTGAGGAAAGAAACACCATACTTTCTCTTAAAGGTATAACAGGTGGCGTAGGCTCTGCTCTTACCACAGTTCTCGTAACTGTCCTCATAAGCGAATTCATCGGTCTCAGCTATGGCTGGATTTCAATAATTGTCGCTGCAGTTGCTGCTGCCACTATGTTCCCCGTATGCTTTAAATGTGAGGAAAGAAACAAGAGCATCGACGAGGAACAGTTCACAATCAGAAGAATGCTTAAATACATCATCAGTAACAAGTATCTTCTTATCTATTATATAGGCTACATCTTCTACTCAGGTGCTCAGACCTACACTGCTCTCCACCTTATCACAGCCTATTATATTTTCAATAATACTCTCGCTTCTCTTATCACAGGTACCGTAGCAGCTCTTCCCCAGCTCTTTATGGCACTCCTCGTACCGAAGATCATCAGAAAAATGGACAAAACCAAGCTTTTCAGAATTTCTGTTATTGCTTCCATCGTTCTTTCTTTCGCAATCCTTCCCACAAAGAACAGCTTCATTCTTTTCACTATCGCATTTATGCTCCGCGCCATTCCTCTGGGTATCATCGGTGTTCTTGCCTTTACCTTTACACCTGACTGTGCAGAATACGGTCAGTACACTACCGGCACCGAAGCAAAGGGTATCACCTTTGCCATTCAGACCTTCGCTGTCAAGCTTGCAGCCGCTATTTCCGGTTCACTCGGTCTCGCTCTTTTAGGTGTTTTCGGCTTCAAGACCTTCGAGGGTGCAGACAGCTTTGAAGCACTGGAGGCCATCAACGCCAGAGCACAGCAGACTGCCGAAGCAATCGACGGCTTATGGTTTACCTATAATGTCATCCCCATTATCGGTCTTGTAATTGCTTTCGTTATCTGGAACTTCTATAAGCTCAATGACAAGGATGTTCAGATTATGGCTGACCATAATGTAGGAAAAATTTCAAGAGAAGAGGCCGAAAAGCTTCTTTCAAGAAAGTATTGATTAAATTGATAAGGGGCTGTTTTTGCAGCTCCTTTTTCTTTTATATCATTAGTGAGATTATTTTAATTTTACGCCTGAGTCTGTTTTACGGGGGAGCCAAGCCCTGTGTACAGGGAATGGCGGCGCCCTGCATGCGCCGCCATTGACCGTTTACGGTCACTTGGCTCCCCGCAAACCTTACTCATACCTCTTTCCATTTTCATCTTAACTCTCTCTACATCAATATATATAGTGGTTATTAGTATAAATCATACAATTTTTAATAATTTTATCATTGATTTTCGTATGATATGTTGACAATGGGCTTTATTTAGTATATTATATTCTTTATAACATAGTGCGAAAAATATAATCGGCAGCTATGAATTATCCGAAAGGAGAAAAAATTATGGAAAAATTACTCTATTTTACACCTTTAATCGGCGGTCTTGCCCTTTTATTCGCCCTTTTTCTGGCTTTGAAAATAGGAAAAAAAGATCCCGGTAACGAAAGAATGCAGGAAATCTCTGCCGCAATACACGGCGGTGCGAAGGCTTTTCTCTTCTCTGAATACAAAATACTTGTCTTCTTCGTTCTTGCTCTCTTTGTCGCTATAGGCTGCTTCATTTCCTGGCCCACTGCACTGAGCTTTATCATCGGTGCTGCCTTCTCCATCGTAGCCGGCTACTTCGGTATGAATGTAGCTACAAAGGCTAATGTTAGAACTGCTCAGGCTGCCTCTAAGGGCGGTATGAAATCTGCTCTCTCCGTAGCCTTCTCAGGCGGTGCTGTTATGGGTATGTGTGTCGTAGGTCTCGGTCTTTTGGGTATTTCATCAATATATGCCATTACAAAGGATGCAGATATTCTCTTTGGCTTCAGCCTCGGTGCTTCATCTATCGCCCTCTTTGCCAGAGTTGGCGGCGGTATTTATACCAAAGCCGCTGATGTAGGAGCTGACCTGGTAGGTAAGGTAGAGGCAGGTATTCCTGAGGATGACCCGAGAAACCCTGCAGTTATCGCTGATAATGTAGGTGATAATGTAGGTGATGTGGCAGGTATGGGTGCTGACCTTTTTGAAAGCTATGCCGGTGCCATTATCTCCGCTATCTCACTTGGTATTGCCGCCTTTGCCCATGCTGAAAATCCCTCCTCAGGACCTCTTTATCCTCTTTATATAGCAGCTATCGGTATTCTGGCTTCCGTTGTTTCCACCTTCTTTGTCAGAGGTAATAAAAGCGATCCTCATAAATCTCTCAAGGCCGCTACCTATGTAGCTTCCGTAGTGGTTGTAATTGCCGCTCTGGTTCTCAGCTTCTATATGTTTGATACTCTTAATTACGGCTTTGCCATCGTAGCCGGTATAGCAGTAGGTACTCTTATCGGTACTCTCACCGAAATGTACACCTCCGACAAATTCCGCGCTGTAAGAAAAATAGCAGAGCAGTCACAGACAGGCTCTGCCACAAACATAATTTCAGGTATTGCCGTAGGCCTCAAATCCACTGCTCTGCCGATTATTCTCATCTGTGTGGGTATTTTTGTTTCCTATTTCTGCTGCAAGAGCGGAGGAACCGGTACAGGTATCTACGGTGTGGCACTTGCTGCCGTAGGTATGCTTTCCACTACGGGTATCACCGTTGCAGTTGACGCATACGGACCTATCGCCGACAATGCAGGCGGTATCGCTCAGATGTCAAATTTAGATGAATCCGTAAGAGAAATCACTGATAAGCTCGACTCGGTAGGTAACACCACAGCCGCTATCGGTAAAGGCTTTGCCATCGGCTCTGCCGCACTTACGGCTCTTGCACTGTTCTTCTCCTATGCCGAAGCTGTAAATCTCAAAGAAATCGGTATAGACCTTCTTAACTACCAGGTAGTTATCGGTCTTCTTATTGGCGGTGTTCTTCCCTTCGTATTCTCAGCCTTTACTATGGATTCAGTAAGTAAAGCGGCCTATGAAATGATAGCTGAGGTACGCCGTCAGTTTAAGGCTATTCCCGGCATCCTCGAGGGTACAGGCAAGCCCGACTACAATTCCTGTGTCGCTATTTCAACTACAGCTGCACTTAAGGAAATGGTTGTTCCCGGTATTCTTGCAGTCCTTTCTCCTCTGGTAGTCGGATGCATTCTGGGTGTAAGTGCTCTAGGCGGACTTCTGGCCGGATCTCTGGTAACCGGTGTTCTTTTAG
This sequence comes from Clostridia bacterium, assembly GCA_017436375.1. Lineage (GTDB taxonomy): Bacteria > Bacillota > Clostridia > Oscillospirales > Acutalibacteraceae > UBA6857. The sequence goes on from JAFSDF010000019.1 coordinate 27,062, forward strand.
CCATCTTTATGTCAAACTCAGGCGGTGCCTGGGATAACGCCAAAAAATATATCGAAAGCGGAGCAAGCGGCGGCAAAGGCAGTGATGCACATAAGGCCTCTGTCGTTGGCGATACCGTAGGTGATCCCTTTAAGGATACTGCCGGTCCCTCTATCAATATCCTTATTAAGCTTATGACTATCGTAGCTCTCGTTTTTGCTCCTATGTTCCTTATGATAAACGGCGGTCAGGGCTTCCTTATGTAAATATTGATTTCAAAAAAATTGAGGTACGGTTTTGCCGTACCTCATATTTTTATTTATTATCGGAAAGTGAAATAAAATCAATCTTTTCCATTTTTGTTTTAGGAAGCTCATCAATTATAATTACCTTTTTGGGACAGCAGTATCTTTCGAAATTTTCTTTACAGAAATCAATCAGCTTTTCTTTGATTTCTTTTTCATCTGCACTGCGGTCAGAAAGGGAAACCACCAGCTTCACATAGGGCTTACCCTTTTCATCATAGCCCTGACAGGCACAGCATTCCTTTATGTACGGAAGCTCATTTATTTTTTCCTCGATGGTAGCAGGATAAACATTATAGCCGGAAATAACTATTATCCTCTTTATACGGCTTTTAAAGACCAGATGACCGTCTTCATCTAAATATCCGACATCGCCGGTTCTTATCCACTTTATGCCGTCTTTATCTGTATAGAAACCGCTGTCGTTCATTACTCCGTCGGGAAGATATCCGTTCATAATAGTCTCCCCCGTAACTGCTATTTCACCGATCTCGCCTACAGGAAGCTTATTTCCTTTCTCATCCCATATTTCCAAACAGGTACCGTAAACAGGTACTCCTACAGTAGAATTTTTATAATCGGAGGCACCTGCATTGCTTGTACATACAGCACACATTTCCGTAAGACCGTAGCCTCTGGAAAGTCTGGCAGAGGATCCGTGTGCAGAGAGCTTTTCATTGAACATATCCACAAAATCGGTTTCTACAAAATCACCGCCTACAGAAACGACAGTAAGATTTCTCAGACCTTCATTTTCGAAATTATCAGCTTCGACCATTTTACGGTACATATTTGGAACACCCATAATTTCCATCACACAGTATTTTCTGATAAGCTCGTTAGCCTGAACCGGATCAAACTTAGAAATCATAATAGGCCTGTAAGCATTACACAGTGCATAATGCATAGACACACCGAGACCGTAAGCATGAAAGCAGGGGAGAACGCAGAGTGAATACGCATCCTCATAGCTGTGCTCAGGATCGAGAGCATACATGCTGTAGGCCAGAAAATTAAAGCTGTAATTTGAGTGAATAATTGTTTTGCTTCTGCCTGTAGTTCCGCCGCCGTGAAGATAAACAGCATCTTCCTTACCCGGATTATTTACACCCTCTGTTGCAGGAAGATCAAGACTGAGAATATCAGAATAAAGATATACATTACCGTCCTCAGGAACCTTGGCATTCTGCATTTCGTTATTCTTGGCATATTTTAGTGCCGTACCGTCACAGAAATCGGAAATGCTGCATACTACAGCCATATATTCTCTGATTATATCCTTATATGAATCTGCAAAAAGATCGAGAAGAAAAATACCCTTACTGCCGGTTTCAAGCATAATTTTTTTCAGCTGTGCCACAGGTGTGAAAGGGTGAACAAAATTCACTATTGCACCGAGCCTCGTTACAGCATAAAAAGCAATAAATGCGTGTCCGCAGGTAGGAAGAAATGCAGTCAGAACATCACCCTTTTTTATGCCCTTGGAGACAAGAAAAGAAGAAATCTTTTCCACATCGTTAAAGAGTCTTTTTATCGATGTTTTACTTTCAGTATCTCCTACGGGAGTAACAAAGGCAGTATAATCCTCACCTATATCTTTTGAAATCTTTCTGTAACACTTTTTCAGATATTCATAGCAGGATTCATCTATTGGCTTTTCAAGATAGCCTTTAGGAGAAAAAATACCATTCATTTCCTTTTTCTTCCTTTTTCAATCATTTATTTGATTATAGATTTACCAATCTTAAAAGTCAATAAAATTAAAAAATATTTTTAATTTTTATATATTTTTGCAATATTTATTCATACAACATTCACCGCATCTCGGTCTGCGCGCCACACACACTGCTCTGCCGTGAAGTACACACCGATGACAGAAATCATTGCTCTTTTCAGGATCGATAATCTTTTTTAGCTTAAACTCAACCTTTTTAGGATCCTTGGTATCAACAAACCCTAAAAGATTGGTTATTCTGATGAGATGAGTATCCGCTACTATAGCCGGCTGCTTATAGACATCACCCATTATGAGGTTAGCCGTCTTTCTTCCTACTCCGGGAAGAGAGGTCAGCTTTTCTATGCTGTCAGGTACCTGACCGCCGAATTCATCACGGATTTTAATACACATTTCCTTTATATCCTTTGCCTTGCTTTTATAAAATCCGCAGGAATAGATCAGCTTCTCTATATCCTTAATCTCCGCATTACAGTAATCCTCTAATTGGGGATATTTTTCAAATAATGCAGGAGTTATTTTGTTTACTCTCTCATCAGTACACTGTGCAGAAAGTCTCGTCGCTATAAGAAGCTGCAGAGGATTTGCGGCATTCAGAGAGCACAGCGCATCGGGATATTCCTTTTCCAGAGCCTCTACACACAGCCTCATTCTTTGCTTTTCAGTCATATAAGTTCTCCTTTAGATTTCTTCTCCAGTGGAAAAGATATTGCTGTGCGATACCCTCCACATTCCTTGTACATTCGGGCAGACCGTCAGGATAAAGCTCTGCCATAATCCTTTTTACCCACACATCCACAGGAAATGCTTCCTTTCTTCCGAAGCCGTAAAGCAGAGTACATTCGGCTACCTTAGCCCCTACTCCTTTGATTTTCATAAGCTCCTGTCTTGCTTCATCAATAGGCATTTTTTTTACTTTTTCCAGTGAAATTTCTTCACAGTTAAGCTTCTGTACAGCATCGGCTATATACTTTGCTCTGAAGCCGGCTCTGAGCACACCAAGCTCCTCTGCGGAAACATCCTTCAGCCTTTCATAGGACGGAAAAGAGTAATTTTCATTATCTATTTTATCACCGAAGCATTCACAGAGTCTTTTAATTATTCCCGATATACGGGGAATATTGTTATTCTGTGAAATTATAAAGGAGCAGAGTGCTTCCCAGGGCTCCTGATTTAAAACTCTTATACCGTAATATTCATCCTTTGCCCTTTTTAAATGAATATCATTTTCAAATTTTTCACATATACCCGCATAGTCTCTTTCGAGATCAAAATAATCAAGCCATATATTTTCGACATCTTCCTTTGATGTATTTCTGAATATTATATTTTTTCCGTCCTGCTTTATATTGAGCACCTTTCCCTTTACCGTACCGGTAAATGAACCGTCCTCATTTTTTATCCATCTGAATGCCTGGCCGCAAAAAAGAGAGAGTTCCGCATCAAAACACTCTATATTTTCCAAAATTA
>JAFSDF010000222.1 GCA_017436375.1 Clostridia bacterium
ACTACCTTCTGCTTCTGCGAAATTCTTTATATAGCCCTGATACGGTCACGGAGCTTGGCGGCCCGTTCAAAGTCAAGATTTTCAGCCGCTCTTTCCATTTCCTCACGAAGCTCTTTTACTGCAGAGACGTCAGGATTTCTGAGAAACTCCACGGCACTTTTCAGGTTTTCCTCATATTCATCACGGCTGATTTTGCCGGCACACGGAGCACTGCATCGGGAAATAAAATAATTAAGGCAAGGTCTCGAGCTTTTAATATCCCGCGGAAAAACCTTATTACAGGTAGGCAGACGGAAAATCTCTGCCGCACGGGCACAGGCATTGGTTACCGAATAATTACCCGTATAGGGACCGAGATATTCAGCCTCCGGATCATCCTTACGGAAGCAGGGTGTAATTTTACCCCAGGGACCTTTGGTGATTTTAATGTAGCTGTATCCCTTATCATCCTTGAGAAGGATATTATATTTAGGCATATTCTGCTTGATAAGACTGCATTCGAGAACGAGGGCTTCAAATTCACTGTCAGTGAGAATATAGTCAAAATCATCCACATTCTCCACCATTTTTCTGACCTTGGTGCTGTGTCCGTTCTGTGAGCCGAAATACTGACTGACACGGTTTTTAAGCTTTTTTGCCTTGCCGATGTAGATAATTTTACCCTCTTTGTTTTTCATTATATATACACCGGGAGTAAGCGGCAGCTTCATAGCCTTACTGCGCAAAACAGAAAGCTTTATATTTTCAGACACAGTATTACCCCCTTTTTTTATAGATTTTCTACTTTATTTTAACACAGTGCCCTTTTAAAAACAATATCGAAGAAATTATTTATTGATTTTCGGCCGATAATAATATATAATAATGAAACAGCAGCCGTCTTTAATTTGCCGAACTGCTGTCAGAATGTTTTTCACACAGATTTGAAGCTGCTTCCGTCCCATAAAAAAACTTTATACGGTTTATTATTCTCCTTGCACAGATTTATTACATTTTCTGTGCCGCGGCTTTTTCCGTCCCAGAAGACATACACCGTATCACTCAGACGGACTATAAGCTCATTTCTTACCAGAGGTGCACATCTGCCATAGTGCTCATATTCGGGTAAAATCTCTGTTACCCTGATACCCTTTTTTACTGCAAAGTCCCGTACACTTCTGTCTATACCCACGGCACCGCCCGTATATATCATAGAGACACCATCTGTATTTATTATGTCATCGGGAATAGGCACAGCCAGTGAGCGTGAGCCTGCAATTCCTATCTTCATAGTGCACCTTCTCAAATAAGCTTTCTGAAATGATTTTAACACAAATCAATCCATTTTTCAATAAAAAGGAGAATTTCTATGTTCGAAGTCAGACGCATCCGCGGAAACACCTACTATTTCGAGGCATTCACTAATGTGGGAATATACCGTCTGGATGATAACCGTGTAGTTCTCATCGACGGAACAGACCATAAAAGAATGGCCAAAGCGATCAATAACTATCTCAGTGCAGAAAATCTGACAGTAGATACGATAATTTGTACCCACTGTCATGTAGACCATATCTGCGGAAATAAAGACTTTTACGAAAAATACGGATGCCGTATTCTTTCCACTGAAAAAGAAAAGCCTTTCATTGCACAGCCTGATCTGGAGGGCAGCTTTTATTTCAACGGAATAGATACGGATAAAAGCCGCAATCCTTTCTTTACGGTGGAGCCGACTGTAATCGAAACACTTTCGCTGGATAATCTGCCCGAAGGACTCGAAATAATAAGTCTGCCCGGCCACGCATTCGATATGATAGGTGTCAGAACTCCCGATGATGTGGTTTTTCTCGCAGACAGTATACTTTCAGAGAAGACATGGACAGAGCACAGAGCTCCCTTTTTCCATAATGTCAATGAAAGCATAGCTACGCTGAAAAAGCTTAAAGACATCAAGGCAGAGGTTTATGTCCCCTCTCATAATTCACCGCTTACTGATATAAAGTATCTTGCAGACTATAATATCAGCAAGCTGGAGGAATTAAAGAAAATTGCTTTCGGGCTCTGCGACGGTAAAGGCTTCGATACTATGTTTACAGAGTTTCTCAATCAGCTGGCACTCGAAATTAAAACAGAAAAGTATGTCAGCTATTCGGTTATGCTGAAAAATATCCTACAGTCTCTCGTAGAGGACGGAAGAATTAAAGCCATAATCGAGAACAATAAATTCATTTATGTCAAAAAATAAACCGTAAAGAACTTAAAAAGAAGTTAAAAAAGCAGCTTTTTTAAAGATTTTTTGAAAAAAGTTGCTTTTTTCTATTGACTTTTTTTAGCAAAGATAGTATATTTGTGACAGTGATTAGCACTCAAAGACAAAGAGTGCTAAAACAACACAAAACAGCATCAGACTGATAAAACAAAGGAGTGAGAAGAAATGGAGCTGGCAAAGCGTAAGGAAATGATACTTGCAGCCATCGTAGAGCAGTATATAAAGACAGGAGAGCCTATCGGTTCAAAGCTGATAATGCAGTGTCTGCCCATATCCGTTTCTTCGGCTACCATCAGAAACGAAATGAGTGAGCTGGCTGAAATGGGTTATCTGGATCAGCCTCACACCTCGGCAGGCCGTGTCCCCTCCCAGAAGGGCTACAGATACTACATCGACCATCTGATGAACACTGACCAGCTGTCAGACGACGAAAGACTTAATATCAAGCGTGAGCTTGAGAGGTTTACGGGAAGTCCGGATAAGCTACTGGAAAAAGCGGGAGAAATGCTTGCCAAAATAACAGGCTGTGCCGCTTTAGCCACCACACCCACTGATGAGGGTGCCACCATTAAGCATATCGAGCTGATGCCTGTGGGAACGAGAATAGCGATGATAGTTATGATGACCTCATCGGGCATCATCAAAAACGGCATCTGCAAAACCGATACGGAAATCACCCGTGATATGGTAAACACCTTTTACGACATAGTTAATGAGTGCTTTATCGGCAGACCGGTTTCTGATGTAGGCACGGTTATGATTCAGACTCTTGTGGCTTCTCTGGGCGCAAACGCGCTCTCAATGAGTCCCCTTTTCGTAGTATTGGCAGACATCGCCTCACAGGCTATGCAGGCTGAAATCAGACTCGAGGGTGAGCAGAATCTTCTCCACCACAGAGAATTCGGTAACAGCATTTACGAAATGATGCAGTTCTTCGATGAAAAGGATAAGCTCGAAAGAGCTATCTCCACTAATAAGCCCGGTCTTAATGTTATCATAGGAAAGGAAAATATGTACCGTCAGCTGGAAAATTCAAGTATGATTATCGCCCGTTATTCCATCGGCGGTCACGACGGCGGCACCATCGGCATAATCGGTCCCACACGACTCGACTATGCGAGAATCATACCAAGCATAGAATATCTCACTTCACTGGTAGGTGAAATGTTAACAGATACATTGGAGGAATAAGCAATGGCAAAAGAAACCGCAGAAAAAAATGAGGAGCTTACCGGAGAGGCTCAGACAGAGGAAGCTCCCGTAAACGAAGCAG
>JAFSDF010000223.1 GCA_017436375.1 Clostridia bacterium
CCGACAAAAAAACGGTTTTGGTGACTTTTGCCAAGACAAAAGTCACTCTGCGAAGCAAATCTCACTGAATATTTTCTTGAAACTGAGAAACCCCTCCGTCACGGCACAGCCGTGCCACCTTTCCCTCCGGGAACAGGCACTCCCTCGTCACTTCGTGACACTCCCTCTGACAGAGGGAATTACCTTTCAGGGGAGGCTTTGCGATGTGGCACCATGGTGCTGTTATAACCCCTCCGTCTTTGCCTTCGGCAAATCCACCTCCCCTTTCAGGGGAGGCTCTGCGAGGTGGCGCCTGCGGTGCTTTGTAACCCTTAGGGCGACCACATTTAAACTATATATAAGGAAAATATGATAATATTAAATGAAGTATAAAAAGGAGGCTTTCTATGAAAAAAACTCTCTCATTTTTGATGCTGACTATAATGATTGTTTTCTCCGCCGGCCTGATGTCTCTCGGAGCGGAAAGCACCTCTGACAGCAGAATAAAGGAAATTCAGCAGTATCTTAATACTGAAATTGACGACTACATAGATTACATCCCCCTCGACGGTGTCTCCTCACCCTATATGTGCAGGTCTCTCGTTTACGCTCTGCAGTCTCTTGAGGGCTTACCTGTAGGCACAGCTAACGGAGTTTTCGGCCCTACTACCAAAAAATGCTGTCCCGTAATCCCCTATGACGGCTCGGCCCTTTCCTATCAGGACAAAAAATATACCGACGGACAGATTAAGGACTTCACCCGCCTTCTGCAGTATGCTCTTTATGTAAACGGCTTCGATGCAGGTGAGGCTGACGGAAATTTCGACACCGAAACAGTAAAGGCTCTGACGGATTTCAAGGCTCTGATGGATATGGATACAGCTCCCAAGGCTGACCTTACCACATGGCTCGCCCTTCTCACTGCCCCCGGTGATGCCGAGCGAAAGGCTACCGCTGCCGACTCTGCCACCATTCTGGATAAAGCCAAGGCTGACCTTCTTTACTCCGAGGGCTACCGCTACATAGGCAGATACCTGACCAATGCCTCCTCAGGCTTCGACAAGGCCCTGACGAGACAGGAGGCAGAGATAATTCTCGGCTCGGGGCTTAATTTCTTCCCAATCTATCAGACCGCCGGCACCAAATACTCTTACTTCACCGCCTCTCAGGGCACCGAGGATGCGGGTAAGGCTATCGAGGCGGCATTTAAGTTAGGTCTTCCCGAGGGTACGGTTATTTATTTTGCTGTGGACTTCGATGCCACCCGTTCACAGATAAGGGGAAATATTCTCTCTTATTTCAAGGCTGTGGCTGACAGGATGAGTAAGGTGCACTACAAGGTGGGTGTTTACGGCTCAAAGGGCGTATGCCGCACCGTATCTGAAAAGGGCTATGCCGATTTCAGCTTCGTAAGCAGTCTGTCCTCTGCCTTTTACGGCAATTCAGGCTTTAAAATGCCCGACAACTGGACATATAATCAGTTCGCGGAAACCACACTGAAGGCTACGGGCATTTCCCTCGCCATAGATAAAAACGATTTTTCGGGCAGAGACGAGGGTGTTTCCTCTCTTGTCACCCCCCACACCCATTCCTATAAGGCCTCTGTTTCAAAGGCGGCTACCTGTACGGCTGCGGGAACGAAGCTTTTCAGCTGCTCCTGCGGTGACAGCTACACCTCATCCATAGCCAAAACCGCCCACACTGCCGTTACTGATAAGGCCGTTTCTCCCACCTATAAAAAGACAGGTAAGACAGAGGGCAGTCACTGCGGCAAATGCGGAAAGGTAATCACACCGCAGAAAACCGTTGAGCGTAAAAAGCTGGGCAAGGTAAAGAGTCTGAAAACAAGCAAGATAACCTCATCCTACATCAAGGTTACCTGGAAGAAGGTTACCGGTGCCGAGGGCTATAAGGTACAGTATTCTACCGATGGCAAAAAGTGGAAGACACTCACAGCCTCGAAAAATTATCTTACCGTAAAGAAGCTCAAGGCAGGTCAGAGCTACCGTTTCAGAGTCTGTGCCACAGCAGGAAAATACAGCGGCTCCTACTCCTCCGTTCTGAAAACAGCTGCCAAGGTAAGCACGGGAAAGCTGAAAACTCTTAAATCCACTAAGAGCGGTACTCTTACCGCCACCTGGTCAAAGCTCAGCGGTGCAGACGGCTATCAGCTTTATCTCTCGACAAGCAAAAAGTTCACCTCTAAGACTACTAAGAAGGTTACGGTGAAAAAGAATAAAACCGTCAAAACCACCGTAAAAAAGCTTAAGAAAAACAAGAAATACTATGTAAAGCTCAGAGGCTATAAGACCGTCAATGATAAAAAGGTCTACGGTACATTCAGTGCCGTAAAGAGTATTGAGGTGAAGAAATAATTCCCTGCATGTACGGAGGTAAATGTTTATAAATGAACAGACAGTATGCAGAAAAACTGATTGCAGAAGCAAAAGAACTGAATGACGGTGCGTGGATTGAACATTCGTATAATGTTGCTCGTCTCGCTGAAAAAATTGCTGTCAAAGCAAATATGGATAGTGAAAA
>JAFSDF010000020.1 GCA_017436375.1 Clostridia bacterium
GCGGGTGCGGGCAGCGGAAAGACCACCGTTATCGTTAACCGCATCGCTAACATCGTAAAGTACGGTAACGCTTATAAGAGTAAAGAGGTAGCCTTCGAGCCAAGTGAAAGGGATATGCGCCTGATGAAGGCTTATCTTGACGGTGACGAGAGTGCTCTTTTCGACATCGAGGATTTGCTTTCCGTGGAGCCTGCACGCCCATGGCAGATACTGGCTATCACCTTTACCAATAAGGCGGCTAACGAGCTTAAGGAAAGACTCGAAAAAATGCTCGGTGAGGAGGCTAAGGAAATCTGGGCTTCCACCTTCCATTCCAGCTGTGTGAGAATACTCCGCCGTGACGGTCAGGTTTTAGGCTACAGCAAAAGCTTTACCATCTACGACACCGACGACACCAAAAGACTCATAAAGGAGTGTCAGAGACAGCTCGGCATAAGTGATGCAAATCTTTCCCATAAAACCATACTCAATGAAATCAGCCACGCCAAGGACAGTCTTGTCTCACCCGATGACTACATCGCCTCAGCCGGTAAGGATGCCCGTAAGGCACAGATAGGCAAGGTGTACAAAATGTACCAGAAGGAGCTGAAAAATGCCGATGCGATGGACTTTGACGATATTATCGTAAACACCGTAAGGCTACTCGAGGAGCACAGCGATGTACGGGAATACTATCAGAGAAAGTTCCGTTACATTATGGTCGATGAGTATCAGGACACCAACCACGCCCAGTATAAGCTGACAGAGCTTCTGGCGGGCGGACACAGAAACATCTGCGTAGTGGGTGACGATGACCAGAGTATCTACCGTTTCAGAGGTGCTACCATCGAAAACATTATGAGCTTCGAGCACCGCTATGCGGAGTCGAGCATCATCCGTCTCGAGCAGAATTACCGCTCCACACAGACTATCCTCGATGTTGCCAATGAGGTTATCTCAAACAATAAAAAGAGAAAGGGCAAAAGCCTGTGGACAGCTAACGGCGGCGGTGACAAGGTGGTTATCAATACCGCCTACGACGAAACCGACGAGGCGAAGTTCATCACCGAAACCATCGAAGAAAATGTCAGCTCGGGTAAATTCACCTTCAGCGACCACGCTGTTCTTTACAGAATGAACGCCCAGTCAAACGCCATAGAAAATGTACTCATAAGAGCAGGTATTCCCTACCGCATTATCGGTGGCCACCGCTTCTATGAAAGAGCGGAAATCAGAGACGCTATAGCCTATCTCACTATTCTCAATAATCCTAATGACAATGTGAAGCTCCGCCGTATCGTAAATGTGCCCAAAAGAGGCATCGGCGACACCACAGTAAACAAGGCAAGCGAAATAGCTTCGGGACTGGGCATCAGCCTTTTCGAGGTCTTCTCCCATGCTGATGAATACGAAAGCCTTAAGCGAAGTGCAAAAAAGCTGATGGAGTTCACTGCTACCATTGACTCCGTAAGAGTGAATGTGGATAAGGTTCCCCTTGATGAGCTTTTTGAGGATATTATCCGTAAAACCGAATATATGGCACACCTCCGTCTCGATAAGGAAAAAGGCTCGGAAAGAGTGGAGAATATCTACGAATTGGTTACCAACCTTAAAAACTATCAGTCAGAAAACGAAGAGGTAACTCTTTCAGGCTTCCTCGAGGAGGTAGCCCTTATGACGGATATTGATAACTATAACGCACAGCAGGATGCGGTGGTGCTTATGACCATTCACTCCTCTAAGGGACTGGAGTTCCCCGTGGTATTCCTTCCCGGTATGGAGGAAAGCATCTTCCCGGGTGTGCAGAGTATGTTTAACCCCGATGATGTGGAGGAGGAGAGAAGACTCGCCTATGTAGGCATCACCAGAGCTAAAAGAAAGCTCTTTATCTCCCACGCCAATTCCCGTATGCTTTTCGGCACCACACAGAGAAACCTGCCCTCACGCTTTGTTATCGAGATTCCCGATGCTCTTACCGAAAGAACGGGCAGAAGACCGACCTCACAGATGTCCTTTGAGGCTATGGCGAGAGGGGACTACGAGAGAGAGGAAAGAACCTCCTTCTCCGGCAACGGCTATCTGTCACGAAGCAGAGCGCAGATTACGAAAAAGGCCGCTCCCGTTTCCACGGAAACCTATGCCGTTGGTGACACGGTAATGCATAAGGTTTTCGGCAAGGGTGTGGTTGTTTCCGCCAAGCCTATGGCAAACGATTTTATGCTGGAGATCGCTTTTGAGGGCGGAAGCACGAAAAAGCTTATGGCAAACTTTGCCAAATTACAGAAAATATGAGGTAAAAGTATGAGACTTTATAATGTAAAGGATTTCGGTGCTGTCTGTGACGGAAAGCACGACGACGGCGATGCCATACAGCAGGCTATCGACACCTGTACGGCCGAGGGCGGCGGAACGGTAGTTCTCGGTGCAGGTGAGTATTACAGCCACTCAATTCAGATAAAAAAGAATGTAGAGCTTTATCTGCAGAAGGGCGCTCATCTGAGGGCAAGTGTAGATATAAACTCTTACATCCGCCCCTGTGAGACCATAAATGATCCGAAAACTGCTTTAGTAGGCAATCCTGTAACGGGCAAGCCCTCCTTTGCCTTTATTTACGGCTACGGTGCGGACAATGCCACCATAAGCGGTGAGGGAGTTATCAACGGCAACTGCTACGCCTTCGTAGAGAGAAAGAGTCAGTATTATGTTACGGGTAATTTTTATCCGAGACCTACTGTTATTTATATCGAAAACAGCCATCATATTACAGTAAAGGATGTCACCGTGAAGGATGCTCCCTTCTGGACTCTGCATCCTGCGGGCTGTGACGATGTGCTTATTTCAAACATCCGCATCCTTAATCCCATCGATGTGGCAAACAGTGACGGCATAGATCCCGACCACTGCTCAAATGTGAGAATAGTCGGCTGTCATGTGGTCTGTGCCGATGACTGCATCTGCCTCAAGGCCTCAAAGGGTAACAGTGAATACGGCCCCTGTGAGAATATCGTTGTTACGGGCTGTACTCTTACCTCTACCTCTGCGGCTATCAAGATAGGTACCGAGGGTGTAGGCGATTTCAGAAATGTTATCGTGGATAACTGTGTTATTTCCAAATCTAACCGCGGTATCTCCATTCAGATAAGAGACGGCGGAAATGTGGAAAATGTCAGCTTTTCAAATATTATCATCGAAACCCGCCGCTTCTGTCCCGACTGGTGGGGCAGTGCAGAGCCCATAGCCGTCACCGCCTTCAGGAGAGACGAAAATACCGTCTGCGGACATATAAAAAATATTCGCTTCAGCAATATTACCTGTAAGGGTGAAAACGGTATTCTGATTCACGGCACAGAGGATAATCCGGTCGAGGATGTTACACTTGAAAATGTGAGAGTAACTCTTGACAAAAGCTCAAAGTGGGACTGCGGCATTTATGATCTCAGACCTGCCATTGATTACGGAATTGCCGAGAGTAAAAACTCCTGTATTTTTATAAAGAATGCCAAGGATGTCACATTGAGAAATACCAAGGCATTTTACGGTAATGTCTGCTCCGATTATGCTCACGGTCTTTACTGTGAAAATGCAGAAAATCTCAAAACCGAGAATTTTTATGCGGAAAGTGCCTCGGACAGCTGTGAAAATATAAAAATTATGTGAGAAAAAACCTGAAAACCCTTTACACTTTACTTTATATTTAGTAAAATATAAAGCAAGAGAAAATAACGGAGGTACATTCATTATGGCAAGTAAGTACAAAAGAATACTCCTTAAGCTCAGCGGCGAGGTTTTGGCCGGTGAAGAGGGCAAGGGTATTAATTTCGATATTGTAAACGATGTCTGTCAGAGAATCAAAAAATGCACAGAGCTCGGCACACAGATTGGTCTCGTAGTCGGCGGCGGTAATTTCTGGCGCGGCAGAAGCAGCGGTGAAATGGACAGAACGAGAGCTGACCACATGGGTATGCTCGCCACCTGTATCAATGCACTGGCACTCTGCGACACTCTCGAGCAGATGGGCGTCAAGGCCTATGTGCAGACGGCTATCTCTATGCCCCTCGTGGCTGATCCCTACACCAAAAGAGGTGCTGTAGAGCATCTGGAAAAGGGTGAGGTAGTTATCTTCGGCGCAGGTATCGGCTGTCCCTTCTTCTCCACGGACACTACGGCAGCTCTCCGTGCTGCTGAAATCGGTGCAGAGATTATCTTTAAGGCTACGAATGTAGACGGTGTTTATGACAAGGATCCCAATAAATTCGACGATGCCGTAAAGTTCGACACTCTCACTCATTCAGAGGTGCTTTCAAAGGGACTCAAGGTTATGGATGCCACAGCCGCATCTCTCTGCAGAGACAATAACATCGATATTTTAGTTTTCAACCTCAATGACTACGATAATATCGTAAGAGCAGTCGAGGGCGAAAGCATCGGTACGGTAGTTAAGGAATAATATTCCTTGAAAATATAAAACTAAAATTATTTACATAAGAGAGGAAATAGTTATGAAAACAGTATACGAAACCGCTAAAACAAAAATGGGTAAAACAGTAAACGCTCTTGTATCCGAATACGGTGCAATCAGAGCAGGCAGAGCAAATCCCCAGATTCTCGATAAGGTTACCGTGGATTACTACGGCACACCTACTCCCATCAATCAGCTCGCATCCGTTTCAGCTACCGAGGCGAGAGTTCTCACCATTCAGCCCTGGGATAAAAGCGTGCTCAAGGGCATCGAAAAGGCTATCCAGAACTCAGATATAGGCATCAATCCTCAGAATGACGGCTCCGTTATCCGTCTTACCTTCCCTCCTCTTACTGAGGACAGACGTAAGGAAATCGTAAAGGATATCCAGAAAATGGCCGAAAATTCAAAGGTTGCAGCCCGTTCTATCCGCCGTGACTGTCTCGAAAAGCTCAAGAGCATGAAGAAAAACAGCGAAATCACAGAGGATGACCTTAAGGACGGCGAAAAGGAAATCCAGAAAATCACCGATAACTTCATCAAGGAAATCGACGATATCTCTGCCGCAAAGCAGAAGGAAATTATGGAAATCTGATTATATTTTATACCTTAATAGTGGCTGTTTCTACGGGACAGCCACTGAATGTCTTTATTAACGGCAATAAAAAACAGGAGTCTTGATTATGGAAAAGAAATTTGAAGTCCTTCCCGAGCATATTGCCATCATTATGGACGGTAACGGCAGATGGGCCAAAAACCGCGGTCTGAAGCGCACTGAGGGACATAAGGTAGGCGCCAAGGTCTTTGAAGAAATATGCGAATACTGTGCAAAAATCGGCATTAAATATGTGACCTTTTATGCCTTCTCCACGGAAAACTGGAAAAGATCCAAATTAGAGGTAACAGCCATAATGAACCTGCTCAGAGGCTATCTCGACCGTATGCAGGAGAGAGTCCTCGAAAACGAGGAGGCAGGCTACCGTATCCGCTTTCTCGGAGCGCGTGAGGGTATGCCTAAGGACATCGTCAGCCGTATGGACGATGTAGAAAAGAGAAGTGCCGATAAGGACAGAATAAACATAAACATAGCAGTGAATTACGGCTCCAGGGATGAAATTGTCCGCGGAGTAAAGGATATAGTCCGTGATATACAGAGCGGAAAAATCAGTGCGGACGATATTGATGAGGAGCTTATTTCGTCACATCTTTACACAGCGGGACAGCCTGATCCCGACCTTATCATCAGACCGAGCGGTGAATACCGCCTGTCAAACTACCTTATGTGGCAGGCGGCATACAGTGAAATTTACATCGATGATGTACTGTGGCCCGACTATACTCCCGCAGATTTAGACAGAGCCATAGAGGCGTATTCAAAAAGAAACCGTCGCTTCGGCGGAGTGTAAAAAAATAAGGTGACGGAAGTCGAACCTAATAAGGTTTAACAGGGTATATTTTCACTTTGGCTGCGTTAAAAAGCCTTGAAAGGCGCCAGCCTTCCTACGGTTTTTGCCTTGCCAAAGCAAAAATCTACTCCCATTAAACTTCGAAGAACCTTAAATGTCCGAGTTATAGTGCATTTGAGTATTTCTTCGACGAAACAATACTCGCGTATTGCGAGGAGAAAAATTATCAAAGGTGCTGTAAATCGGACATTTAAGGCTTATTAGGTTCGATTACCGTCACCTTAGGGTGACGATAGTAA
>JAFSDF010000224.1 GCA_017436375.1 Clostridia bacterium
ACACCTCTGTTTTTTATTTCAGTAAAGATTATACACTATTTTTCACCAAAGTAAATAATTATTTACGATAATTATTGAAATTCAATTAAAACTGTTATATAATTATACGGTAGATTTTTAATATTAAGAAATGAGGCAGATTTTATGAAGAAATCAACCAAAGTTGTTCTTGGAGCTCTCGGTGTGGCAGCTGTAGGTAATGCTGTTCATGCCGCAGTTTACCGCCCGAAAAAAGAGGACATCGCTCCCCTGCCCGCCGAAGCAGTAGATGTAGACGCTTACCGTAAGCATCTCTCTCAGGCAGTACAGTATAAAACCATTTCCTACAGAGATGCAGAGAGAGTTGACTGGGCGGAATTTGAGAAATTCCACGCATTTCTGGACGAAGCCTATCCTCTTATCAGAGAAAATCTCGAAAAAGAGATTGTTCCTCCCGCTAATCTTCTTTACCGCTGGAAGGGTACAAGAGACGACCTGGAGCCTATCGCACTTCTCGCCCATCAGGATGTAGTTCCCGTTTCAAGCGGTACTGAGCAGGACTGGGAGCACGATGCCTTCAGCGGCTACGATGACGGAGAGTTCGTATGGGGACGCGGTACGGTTGATATGAAAAACCACCTCATCGCAGTTATGGAATCAGTGGAAGCTCTCCTCAGGGACGGCTTCAAGCCCGAAAGAGATGTTTATCTCCTTTTCGGTGACAACGAGGAAGTAGTAGCCAATGATAAAAACGGTGCTCACGACCTTATGATAACTCTCAAGGAAAGAGGTATCCGTCTCGAAAGCGTTATCGACGAAGGCGGCGCCATCATCCCCATCAATGTTCCCGGCGTGCTTAATGACAAATATCTCGTAGGTGTCGGTGTGGCTGAAAAGGGCTATGCAGACATAGAAATCGTGGTAAATGCTAAGGGCGGACACTCATCACAGCCTCCCGTACACTCTGCCCTGGGCAGACTCGCTACAGCCATTTCAGATCTTGAAAAGAATCAGTTCAAGGCATATTTCAATGAGAATATGAAGATGCTTATTGATTCAATAGGCAGAGAATGTACCTATCCCGTGCGCCTTATCACCTGCAATATGCCTCTGCTTATGCCTGCTATTCTCGAGGCATTCAAGGCTATTCCCTTTGGTGCCTGTCTCGTAAGAACTACTACAGCCGTAACTATGGCTCAGGGCAGTCCTGCCGCTAATGTTCTTCCCCAGAGAGCCTCTGCTACGGTCAATTTCCGTGCTATGCCCGGCACCACCAAGCAGGATCTCGTAGATCATATCAGAAGAAGTGTCAGATACAAGGACATCGAAATCAATGTTCTCAACTCTAAGGAAGCATCCAAGTTCTCCCCCACAGATTCGAGAGCATATAAGATAATTTCCGACATCAACAAGGCTATTGAGCCGGGCGGAATCGTCGCTCCTTATCTCGTTATGGGCGGTACTGATGCTTATAACTACGAGCCTATCTGCGATAACATTTACCGTTATGCTCCCTTCAAGGTGGATATTCCCCTTCTTCGCTGCACACACGGCACTAACGAAAGATTACCTATCTCCTGTATGGAAAACGCTCTTATCTTCTTTAAGAATTATATCAGAAGAGCAAGTGCAGAGAAATAAATCATCAAAGCACATAAAGAACCTGCTTTTTCGCCGATGCCCGATAAGCAGGTTCTCTTTTTTTGCATAAAAATCGGCGGTAACACAAAAGTTACCGCCGAAAAATTCAGTTATTCAATTCAGATTCTTGCTACGCCGCTGTCTCTTGCAGCCTTGGCAACTGCCTCTGCAACGGTAGGACCTACTCTCTCATCAAAAGCGGCAGGAAGAATATAGTCGCTTGAAAGCTCATCATCGCTTACGAGTGAAGCAATTGCTTTAGCTGCTGCCATCTTCATTTCCTCGTTGATGTCACTTGCTCTTACATCGAGAGTACCTCTGAAAATACCGGGAAAGGCAAGAACATTGTTGATCTGGTTGGGGAAGTCACTTCTGCCTGTACCTACTACGCAGGCACCTGCGGCCATAGCTTCATCAGGCATTATTTCGGGAACAGGATTTGCCATGGGGAATACGATAGGCTTATCAGCCATTGAGCGTACCATATCCTGAGTTACACAGCCGGGAGCGGAAACACCGATGAAGATATCTGCACCCTTAAGTGCATCGGCGAGAGTACCTGTAACACCTGACTTATTTGAGAATGAAGCAAGCTCAACCTTGGCAGGCTCCTTTTCGATACCCTCTCTGTCTTTGTGTACTACACCCTTACGGTCACACATAATGACATCCTTTATGCCCATAGCAAGGAAAAGCTTTGCAATAGCCACACCTGCGGCACCCGCACCGTTAAATACTGCTACACAGTCTTCAATCTTTTTGCCTGAAAGCTTCAGCGCATTGATAAGTGCGGCGGAGCATACAACTGCTGTGCCATGCTGGTCATCGTGGAAAATGGGAATATCTGTTTTTTCCTTAAGCTTTCTCTCGATTTCAAAGCATCTGGGAGCACCGATGTCCTCTAAGTTGATACCGCCGAAGGAGCCTGAAATAAGTGCTACAGTATCAACGATGGTGTCAACATCCTTTGAACGGATGCAAAGAGGAATGGCATCAACATCACCAAACTCCTTGAAAAGAACGCATTTACCCTCCATAACAGGCATACCTGCTTCGGGGCCGATGTCACCGAGGCCTAAAACAGCTGTACCGTCGGTAACTACAGCAATGGTATTCCAGCGACGGGTAAGCTCATAAGATTTGTTTATATCCTTCTGAATTTCGAGGCAAGGCTGAGCAACACCGGGAGTATAAGCAAGCGAAAGAGCTTCCTTATCCTTTACCTTAGCTCTGGCCACTACTTCAATTTTACCCTTCCATTCACCGTGAAGTCTTAATGACTCTTTTGCATAATCCATAATATTTTCTCCTAATTCAAAAAATTTGTAAAGCGTTATTGCCGACGAAAAGCAATCCGTCGGCAAAGCTTATTATTTATTTCTCCCAGGGGAAGATGTACTGTGTGAGACCGAGATCATCACGCACCTTGTTCATTTCAGCCTGAACAGATTCATTGATGGGTACACCGCTGTCTTTTCTCTGCATCCAGATGTCGTATTCCTTTTCACCTGCTGTGTAGATTCTGTCTTCACCGGGAGCCTTCTTTGAAGCTCTCATTGAACGGAGGATGTCGCCTGCCTTCTTTCTGGCGATTTCTTCACCCATAAAGTGTTCAGTATCGATAGCAATGAAGAAGTGACCGAGCTGATAAGGACGGATGTTTCCGTTTTCATCCTTACCGTCGAGATCCTTACCGTAAGCACCGTCCTGAAGGATAGATGAAAGGAATTCAACGAAAAGAGCAAAGCCGTAGCCCTTGTAGCCGCCTAATGCTTCACCGATACCGCCGAGAGTGGTAAGGGCAGCTGTACCCTGACGGATTTTCTTGAGAGCAACACCTGCATCGCCTTCTACGGGGTTACCGTCGAGGTCGATAACAGTACCGGGATGAATTTCTTCACCGATTCTCTCATAGTATTCAACCTTGCCGTTCTGTGTGATAGATGTAGCACAGTCAAAGTTAAAGTCGAAATCCTCGTCAGTGGGAACACCGAGAGTAAAGGGGTTAGTACCGAACATACCCTCTACACCGAGTGTGGGAGCAACGGAAGGACGGGCATTGGTACCTGTCATACCGATACAGCCTGCCTTGGTAGCCATAGTGGTATAGTAACCTGCGATACCGTAGTGGCAGGAGTTACGTACAACAACCATACCCATACCGTATTCCTTAGCCTTTTCGATAGCCATGGTCATAGCCTTGTAGCCGATAACCTGTCCCATACCGTGATGGCCGTCAACTACTGCTGTGGTAGGAGTTTCCTTGATAATTTCAAAATTAGTTACGGGCTGCTGAATACCTGCATTGATGCGGTCAATGTAAACAGGCTTAAAGCGGTTACAGCCGTGAGATTCGATACCTCTTCTGTCTGACTCGAGAAGTACATCGGTAACGATTTCTGCATCGTCAGCGGGTACGCCTACACCGATGAAGGCATCCTTGA
>JAFSDF010000225.1 GCA_017436375.1 Clostridia bacterium
AAAGCAGAAGGTCAAACAGGGCAAGCTCGTTATCGGTATGAGAGCCGGTATGACCTACGACTACGATAACTATGCCGCAATCAAGGTTATGTGTGCCATTTTCGGCAGCGGAACCTTCTCGAAGCTTTTTATGAATGTAAGAGAAAAAATGAGTCTTTGCTACTACTGCAGTGCCAGACTTATCAATAACAAGGGGCTTATCGTCGTAGAAAGCGGTGTGGAAACAGAAAATGCCCTCAAGGCTCTCTCCGCTATCAGAAACGAGCTCGATGAAGTAAGAAAGGGCAACTTCACCGACGAGGTAATAGAAAACGCTAAAAAGAGCATCACCGACACTCTTTCATCCGTAGATGACAGCATTATGACTATCGACCACTGGATGACCTCACAGTGTACAAGCAGTCCTTTCAGAGCACCCGAAAGCTTCATCGATGAAATCAACGCTGTCAGCCGTGAGGAAATCATCCTCGCCGCCTCTATGGTAACCGAGGACACGGTCTTTATCTTAGAAAGCGAAAAGGAGGAAGAATGATGAACTGCAAGACAATAAGAAACGAGCTTTTAAACGAAGAATACTGTGAAATTGACCACAGCTCAGGTCTTAAGATATTCATAATGGAAAAGCCGGACTACTCGGGTGCCTATGCAATTTTCGGCACAAAATACGGCTCCGTGGACACCTGCTTCAAATTAGAAAGCGAAAAGGAATACACGACAGTTCCCGAGGGTATAGCCCATTTCCTCGAGCATAAGCTTTTCGAAAGTGAGGAGCTGGATGCCTTCACACGCTTCGCTGAAACAGGTGCAAACGCCAACGCTTACACAAGCTTTGACCGTACCTGCTATCTTTTCCAGTGCTCTCAGGAATTTGAAAAAAACCTTGAAATACTTCTTGACTTCGTAAAGGCTCCCTACTTCACAGAAGAAACTGTACAGAAGGAGCAGGGCATCATCGGTCAGGAAATCAGAATGTATCAGGACAGCCCCGACTGGCAGGTGCTTTTCAATCTTCTCAGAGGTATGTACAGCAATAACCCTGTAAGAATAGACATCGCAGGTACTATTGACTCAATAGCACAGATAAATGCCGACCTGCTTTACAGCTGCTATAACACCTTCTATAACCTTAGCAATATGGCACTGGCGGTAGTGGGCAATGTAAAAAAAGAAACAGTTTTAGAGATAGTTGACCGAGTTATCAAGCCCGAAGCACCCGTTAAATTTGAGCAGATAATTCCCGAAGAGCCAAAAGAAGCGGCACAGAAGTACATCGAAGAAAAAATGGGTGTGGATATGCCGAAATTTGCCCTCGGCTTCAAAAACAGCCTTGACACGGCTGTACCCTCAGCAAAAAAGACTCTTACGGTAAATATCGCTCTCGATATCATCGCCGGCAAGGTTTCACCCCTTTACAGTGAGCTTATGGAAAAAGGCCTCATTAATCCCGCCTTCGGCAAGGAATACTTTGCAGGCAGAGGCTTCGCCGCACCTATATTCACAGGTGAAAGCACAAATCCTACGGAGGTAAAAAATGCCATCGTCAGAAAAATTGAGGAAATCAAAAAAGACGGCATAAGCGATGAGGACTTCGATGTCTCTCTTAAAAAGATGTACGGTATGGCTGTTTTAGCCTTCAACGATGTAGACGATATGGCAAACAATATCATCGATGCTTACTTTAACGGACAGACACTTTTCGATACGGTAGAGCTTTACAGGAGCATCACCAAGCAGGATGTGGAAAAGGCAATCAACGACAGCTTCGATACAGAAAACTGCTGTCTGTCAGTGATAAAATAAAAAAGGAGAAAACCAATGGATAAAACTCTCGTTTTAGCGGAAAAGCCTTCCGTAGCCAGAGACATAGCCCGTGTTCTCGGCTGTCATCAGAAGGGTGACGGCTGTATCATCGGGCAGAAATACATAATCACCTGGGCACTCGGTCACCTTGTGACACTCGCTGATCCCGATGCCTACGATGACAAATACAAAAGGTGGAATTTAGAGGACCTGCCTATGCTCCCCGATAAAATGAAGCTGGTCATCATCAAGCAGACCTCCAAGCAGTACAGAGCCGTTTCTGCCCTGATGAAGCGCCCGGATGTGACCTCTCTCGTTATCGCTACGGATGCAGGCCGTGAGGGTGAGCTGGTGGCCAGATGGATAATGATGAAGGCTCACTGGAAAAAGCCCACCTATCGCCTGTGGATTTCCTCGCAGACAGATAAGGCTATTAAAGAAGGCTTTGCAAATCTCAAGCCTGCCAAGGACTACGATAACCTTTATTACTCCGCTCAGGCAAGAGCGGAGGCTGACTGGCTCGTAGGACTCAATGTTACCCGTGCACTTACCTGTAAATACAATGCACAGCTTTCAGCAGGCAGAGTGCAGACACCCACTCTCGCCCTCATCGTGCAGAGAGAGGAAGAAATACAGGCCTTTCAGCCTAAGGATTATTTCTCTGTTCAGGCAGTATTCAAGGGCTTCAATGCCACCTTCCGTGACACAAAAAATAATACCCGCTTTTCCGACAGAGCCTTTGCTGAGAAAATCGCCGAGAGCATTAAAGGCAAAAACGGCACAGTTAAAAAGTTAGAAAAAGCCTTAAAGAAAAAAGCTCCCCCTGCCGCCTATGACCTGACGGAGCTGCAGAGAGATGCCAATAAAAAATACGGCTATTCGGCTAAGCAGACCTCAGCCTATATGCAGAGCCTTTACGAATACCATAAGGTGCTCACCTACCCCCGTACAGACTCACGCTACATCACCGATGACATCGTAGCCACCATCCCCGAAAGGCTCCGTGCTATGGCTGTAGGCCCCTATCAGCAGCAGGCTATGAAGCTCGCCAGAGGCAAGATCGAAACCAAATATATCGTAAACAATGCCAAGGTCAGCGACCACCACGCCATTATTCCCACAGAGCAGTCACCAAACCTCTCAAAGCTTTCCTATGACGAAAGAAATATTTATGACCTTGTGGTAAGACGGTTTATGGCTGTACTGTCTGAGCCCTACGAATATGACGAGGTTAAGGTGCAGATAGACATCGGCGGTAACAGCTTCTACGCCAAAGGCACCACACCCGTAAAGTCCGGATGGAAGGAATTTTACGGAAACAGCATCGATGACGAGGAAGAAACGGAAGCAGAAAACAAAAGCCAGGATTTACCTGTTCTGCGCGAGGGAATGTCACTTCCCCTGCTTAATGTGAAAATCATAAACGGTAAAACGAGGCCTCCCGCACGCTACACGGAAGCCACTCTCCTCTCTGCTATGGAAAACCCCGTAAAGCAGATAGAGGACAAAAAGCTTCAGGCAGTTATGCGTACTACAAGCGGTCTCGGCACCCCCGCAACGAGAGCCGACATCATTGAAAAGCTCTTTGATAATTTCTCTATCGAGCGTGTAGGCAAGGAAATACATCCCACTGCCAAGGGTAAACAGCTCATTAAAATCGTACCGCCTGACCTTAAATCTGCCGAGCTTACAGCGAAATGGGAGCAGGAGCTTCAGAATATCAGCAAGGGAACGGCAAATATAAAAAAATTCATCGGGGAGATGCGTGACTATTCCACCTCCTTAGTCTCGATGGTAATAACAAGTAATGCACAGTACACACACGATAATGCCACCAAGGACAAATGTCCCGTCTGCGGCAAATACCTCCTCGAGGTCAACGGTAAAAAAGGAAAAATGCTCATCTGCCAGGACAGGGAATGCGGCTACAGAAAGGGGCTCACTCAGGTGACAAATGCCCGCTGTCCCGACTGCCATAAGAAGCTGGAGCTTCGTGGCGAGGGTGAAAAGAAAATGTTCGTATGTGTCTGCGGCTACAGGGAAAGACTTTCCGACTTCAATAAGAGAAAGGAAAGCGCAGGTGCAAACAAGTTCGATGTTATGAATTATATGAGAAAGCAGCAGAACGAGAAAAAGAAGGAAGAAAATGATAATCCGATGGCAGATCTGCTGAAGGACTTTTTCGGATAATTCGGAATGGGGAATTGCGGGAGAGGTTTCGGGAATGAACAAATGATACACCGCCAAATTAACAGACAAGTGAATTAAATTATGGGGCGTAGATTTCCAATGTCATCTTGAGCATAGCGAAAGATCTTTCACATCCGTTCAAGATGACACATCCAAGAAGTGTATTAAGTTGGAAAAATCCGCCTCATTTTTATGCATTTGCATAGTGTTCTATGGTGTTTTAAGTAATAAAAAGAAAAATGAAAAAACAAATAAAAAAACAAATCAATAATAAAATGAGAACGAAAATTAAAAAATCACAGGGTTTTATGCCCTGTGATTTTTATGTTATTCCTGCTCCCTTACCGACTTATATACCAACGGATTTTCATAATCCTCATAATCTTTTTTAGCGTTTTCTTTGTCGGTACAATTGTCTTTCAGCCACATATAACGGGTGCCGTCGGGCGTTTCGTATATGTAACAGTAGTAATTATCTATGTCATATTCACCGTCTGCCAAAGGATAGAACGCCGTGTAGTCCTCTAAAAAGACATCCTCTGCATCAGAGGGCAGACCGCCG
>JAFSDF010000226.1 GCA_017436375.1 Clostridia bacterium
AGGGCGTTTTGTTTACTTTGCCGCCCCGGGCAAAGTAAAAGCCCGAGCGGCTTGAGCGAAAAAGCATAAAAGTTTATTTAAAACATAAAATCCATTGTAAAAGTCAAAAATCAGACTTTTTACAATGGATTTTTAAGTATAATCTTCTTTATTTTAAAGTGTTCAGGGGATGTTTAGTTTTTTTACAGTCCCTTTGTTTTTTATTTTTTTGTCTTCTCTTTTTCCTCTTTTTTTCTGCGCCATACCTCTTTAAAAATAGCCTCTGTGGCAAAGGTTATCTTGGTTACGGAGAAGTCGCAGTTTTCGGGGAAAACATACCAGGTCTCCTTAAGTGTGTTAAGGTCGATACAGTCCAGACCGTTACCGTATCGGTAATTATACTCCACATGAACGGAATTCTGTATGGCGGAGTCGATTTCCATAGAGAAGGGCTCACCGTCATAATCTCTGATACCCTCCAGTCTGAAGCCGTCCATACTGTGTGTCAGCCTTCCTCTGCCCATACGGACGAAGCCCTTGGAATTGGGAAGATCATTTACATGGCAGTCACATTCGAAATGATATCTGTCCTCTCTGACCTCCTTTTCCACCTGCTCCTTTTCCCACTTATACCAGTCGGAGGGATATCTGAACTCTGTCTCTCCGCAGTCAGCCTCCAGCTCACCGTACTCATTGAGATACCAGCTCTTTTTACAGTGCTCGCAGTAAATAACCGCGCCCTTTGAGTTCATTTTATACTCGGTCATACAGTGCGGACACTGATAAAGAGGCTTGTGAAGGCCCTCTGCACGCTTTTTGTAGGTTACCTTTACTCTGTTTTCACTCTGCCAGCGCCAGTCATCGTTATAAATATGCTCACGGATTTTAGCATTGATTTCATCGACAGTGGCATTTTTCACTTCCTCAGCTGTAAATATCTGCTCTATAACAGCCTCGGTACGCTTCATACGGCGGCTTTTATGATTTCCCCAGAAGGGGTCATAAATGTGATGTCCCTTTGAAGTGAAGGTAACACAGGGAACACCCATCAGCTTTACGAGCTGACCTACGGCATCGGTAACCGCATCCTGCTCCGTAACACCGCAGAGAGAGTATCTTGCCTCAGCGAAAATACCGTAGCACTCCCCGTCCTTGACGGCTCTCATACACTGTCTGACCGTGTTAAGGTCACTGGTGTACTTTCTCTTAGGCAGACAGCCGCCCATTCTCAGAAACCACTCTCTGCCGATGAAATCATCCACAGCCGCAGGATAAACTCCTGTATATGGCTTGGTAGCGGCTACCATTATGTAGAAATCATAAAAAGCATTGTGATTGCAGACAAGAATGAAGGGTGCCTTCAGCCCTTCCATATTTATTTTCGTGATATGGGAATGTGAAATGAGCTTTCTTGCATTGGCTATGGGCCATGCGAGAGTTTTCATAAGAATAGGTGCCTGATAAATCATAGGCTTGCACAGATCCATTCTTTCCTCGGCAGGAGCGCCTGATCTGACTTTTTTTCCGAGTTTTTCTTTCATATTATTCACCCACACTAATTTAATACCTTTAAAGAGTATCACAGTTTTTCCGTTATATCAATTAAATGTATGTAAACAAGTTTTGTCATTTTTTGAAGATAAAGAGAGTTTCACAACATTATTTTTCTTTATCGTAACAAAAATAACATATATAATAAATTTGTTGCAACTTTGATTTGCTCTGTTATATAAAACATTTGACATTTCAGATAATATACAGTATAATGACATACTGAAACAGAGTTTATCTCTGTAAATAATTTTTTCTTTATGAAAGGAGAACCAATCCATTATGGATGACCCCGGAAGTATATTCTTAACAGTTACCTCAGCAGCACAGGAAATTATTACACAAAATCAGACACCGGCCCTTGAGACAGATGCCCTCGATGCAGGCAGTCTTATTCTCAAAATCGGTATGCTTTTTATTCTGATTTTAGTAAACGCTTTTTTTGCCATGAGCGAAATCGCTATCATTTCTCTTAACGATAATATGATAGACAAGCTCGCTGAAGAAGGCGATAAAAAGGCTAAGCAAATCAAAAAGCTCACGGAAAACCCCAGCAATTTTCTCTCCACTATCCAGATAGGCGTTACTCTGGCAGGCTTCCTTACATCAGCCAGTGCCTCCACCACCTTCGCTCAGCTTCTCACGGATATGGTTATGAAGGCTGTGCCCTCTCTGCCCGCAGGTGTGGTAAACGGTGTTTCCGTAGTCCTGATTACTGTTATAATGTCCTATTTCTCTCTCGTTTTAGGTGAGCTTGCACCGAAAAGAATGGCTATGCAGAAGCCCGAAAAAATCGCTTATGCTGTAGCACCCGTTCTTCTGGTGGTTAAGAAATTTACCAAGCCCTTTGTAAAATTCCTCTCCTTCTCTACCAACGGTGTAGTAAGGCTTTTAGGCTTCGATCCCAATGCTGACGAGGAAATAGTCACCGAAGAGGAGATCCGTATGATGGTAGATGTCGGCGGTGAAAAGGGTGTCATCGAAGATATACAGAAGGAAATGATAAATAATATCTTTGAATTCGATGATATCGATGTAACGGATATTATGACTCACAGAACGGATATGATCGCTGTCGAGGACACTGACTCCCTCGAGGAAGTAGTTAAGCTCTCTATGGAGCACGGCTACTCGCGAATCCCTGTTTATCACGAGGACCAGGATAATATTATCGGTATAGTATATATAAAGGACCTGCTGAAATTTATCTCTGCCTCCCTTCCCGAAAACGAAGGTCCGTCAGATATTATGCGTGAGGCCTACTATGTGCCTTCAAGCAAAAACTGCGGTGACCTTTTCGAGGAAATGACAGAAAAGAGAGTGCAGATGGCTGTGGTAGTCGATGAATACGGCGGCACGGCAGGAATTGTCACGGTAGAGGACTTAGTCGAAGCAATTATGGGTAACATCCGCGACGAATACGACGATGAAGAAGAGGAAATCGTAGAAGAAAGCGAAAACCTTTTCACCATAGACGGCACCGCCTTTATCGAGGAAGTAAATGAGCTTTTAGGCGATGTGATACCCGAGGGTGAATACGACACTCTCGGCGGCTTCATCATCAGCAGACTCGGCTATCTCCCCAAGGACGGAGATATGGACGAAATTATGTTCGAAAACATCAGGTTCACTATTCTCAATGTAGAGGACAGAAGAATCGGCAAGGTAAAGGCTGAAATTTTACCCGACGAGGAGCCCGCTTTATAAAAGATTAAACCGACAGACCTTAGTTTGATAAGGCTGTCGGTTTTTTGTGCCCGTTTAACAGATAAAACTTTCCTGTAAGATTTATTTATAAAGACTTGAAAAATCGGTCGATATGGTATAAAATGAATAGGATAAAAAAGTATTATCGGTTTTTATTGTCTATTTTAATGAATTACGGTGATTTTGATGAAAAGCAAAGGCAAATTATTAAAGGTTATATTTACGGCTCTTGCCGCTGTTTTAGTGCTTTGCCTCGCTATTTTTCTTTACGGCAGAGAGAAAAGATTTCCTTTTACGGAAAAGAGCTTCATCTCTATGGACACGGTAATTACAGAAAAGATTTACGGAGAAAACAGCAGCACTCTGATTTCTCCTGTCTTTAACATCGTTACCGGACTCGATGACACCATAAGCCGCTTTGATGAGAAAAGCGCAGTTTACCGCCTTAATACCGAGGGTAAAACCTCCGACAAGGCCGTCAACCAGATTATAAGCAGTGTAAAAGAAATCAGTGAAGCTACAGACGGCGCCTTTGACATAACCACAGGAGGACTTTCCGATTTATGGAGCATCGGTAAGGATGGAGAAAAAATCCCTTCGGAAAAGGAAATCAAGGCCGTACTCAAAGACATTGACTACAGCAGAGTCAGAATCGAGGGCGGCACCGTTTATTCCGACGGCTGTCAGATTGACCTCGGTGCCGTGGGTAAGGGCTTTGCCTGTGACCTGATAAAGGCTTATCTTTCCTCTGTCGGTGCAGAGGGTGCCGTGGTATCAGTCGGCGGAAGCATTTTAGCCTACGGAGATTACAATAAAAAGGGTGATGAATGGAGCATCGCTATCCGTCATCCCCGCTCGGAAAATGAGTTTTTAGGTATAATCAGCCTCGACGAGGGCTTTGTTTCCACTTCAGGCGATTATGAGAGATATTTCGAAAAAGACGGAAAACGCTATCACCATATTTTCGATGCCCGTACAGGTATGCCTGCCTGCTCAGGCCTCATCAGTGTCACCGTAGTGGCTGACAGCGGTATTTTAAGTGATGCCCTTTCCACAGCCTGTTTCATCATAGGTGCGGAAAAGGGTAAGGCACTAATCGAAAAATACGGTGCATCGGCTATCCTTGTAGATGAGAAAATGAACATTACCACTGTGGGAGAAATTAACTTTGAAAAGCAGTAAGGGACTAAAAAAAGGTGACATAATCATTATTGCTTCCATCGCCCTAATTTCAGCTTTATGGTTTATTATTTCCTTTCTTACCCTCGGTGAAAAGCAGCAGGTAAGAATTTACTTGGAGGGTGAGATTTACAGGACGGCTGACCTTTCTGCCGTAGAGGGCGAGGAATTGATCACTATCGACGGCTGTGAAATAAAAATCACTAAAGACGGTGCCTGCTTTCTGACCTCTGACTGCCCCGACGGTCTGTGCGTAAAAAGAGGGATGCTGACTAAAAGCGGTGATGTGATGGCCTGCGTACCAAAGGGTATTACCGTAGAAATAACCGGCGGCAAAGCCGTAGACGGAATCTCGTACTAAGGAAAATATCAATGAAAACTAAAAAATTAACTCTGCTTTCCCTTCTCTCGGCACTGGCTTTGGTGCTGAGCTTTGCGGAAAATATGCTCCTACCCGACATTCCCTTTCTTCCTGTCGGTGCAAAGCCCGGCCTTTCAAACATCGTGACTATGTTCACGGCATCCTTTTACGGCTTTTCGGGAGCGATATATATAACGCTTATAAAAGGTCTCTTTGCTCTTATTACCCGTGGTGTCACTGCGGCAGTTATGAGTCTCAGCGGGGGTGTTTTAAGCACTGCCGTTATGTGTCTTATGATAAAAAAAGAGGGAAAAAACCTTTCATATATCGGCATCGGAGTCCTCTCGGCTGCGGTGCATAATATGGGACAGCTTTTCGCCGCCTGCTTCATTACGGGTACGGCATCGCTTATGTCCTACGGCAAATATCTCCTGCTGTTCGGCCTTGTCACAGGCTTCGTGACAGGCACGGTGCTTGAGCTGACCTTGCCGAAAATCAGAGTTGCAATCAATCAATTTTTAAAAGAAAAGGAGAAATTAAAATGAGCAAAAGGCTTGACGGAGTTCTTACTGCCGTAAAGCGCGGACGCGGCGGTGTGGCAGTTGCACACAACAAAAACACAGCCGAAATGCCCGTGGAAAGACTTCCTGTTCCCGAAAAGGTGGTCATTTCCATGCAGCAGCACATAGGTGTACCCTGTACTCCTACAGTAAAGGTCGGCGACGAAGTGGCAGTAGGACAGGTTATAGGTGACAGCGATAAGTTTATCTCTGCGCCTATTCACGCGACCATTTCGGGCAAGGTAACCGCTGTAGGTGACATAAAGCTGGCAAACGGCATTATCACCAAGGGTGTTACTATCGAAAGCGACGGAGAAATGAGACTTTATGAGGGCATCAAGCCCCCCGTGGTAACCAATAAAAAGGAGCTCTGCGAGGCAGTAAGGGCTTCCGGTGTCGTAGGCCTCGGCGGTGCAGGCTTCCCCACTCATGTCAAATTCAATCTTCCCGATGACAGCAAGGTGGACACTCTCATTATCAACGCTGCCGAATGTGAGCCCTACATCACCGTTGACTACCGTGAATGTATCGACAACACCAAATATATCATAAAGGGCGTTGAGCTTCTCAGAGACATCTGCGGCTTCAAGCAGATCATCATAGCCATCGAGGATAATAAGCCTCAGGCCTTCAAGGACCTCAAGGCCTTCGCTGACAGTGACAACGATGCAGACGATACCATCAAGCTTATGACTCTTAAATCAAGATACCCTCAGGGTGCTGAAAAGATGATGGTGCTCTCCGCTACAGGAAGAAAGGTTCCGCCCGGAAAGCTTCCCTCGGATGTAGGCTGTGTGGTTATCAATGTGGCCTCTCTGGCATTTATCGCAAGATATGTGGAGACAGGTAAGCCTCTCGTTTCCCGCTCCATTACTGTAGACGGCTCCGCAATAAAAGAGCCAAAGAACCTTCGTGTACCCATCGGTACAAATATTCAGGACATCATAGACTACTGCGGCGGCTTCAAATCAGAGCCGAGAAAAATTCTCTCGGGCGGTCCTATGATGGGTATAGCTATCTGTGACACTAATGCTCCCATCTGCAAGCAGAACAATGCTATTCTCGCCTTCGCCGACAGAAAGGATCTCATTAAAACCGAAAGAGAATGTATCCGCTGCGGCAGATGCGTGGATGTTTGTCCTATGAGCCTTATGCCGACTCTCATCGAAAGATATGCCCGTGTCAAGGATGCAGAAAAGCTCAGCGACATAGGTGTTATGGTATGTATGGAGTGCGGCTCCTGCGCCTACGCCTGTCCCTCAGGCAGACCTCTTGTTCAGTATATGAGACTTGCCAAGCAGGTAGCAAGAGAAGGAGGAAAAAAATAATGAGTAAAAAGCTTACTGTAAGCCCGTCTCCTCATGTCCGCTCCAAGGAGACAACCACAGGCATTATGCTGGATGTTATCATCGCTCTTATCCCCGCTCTTATTATGAGTGCTTATTATTTCGGCCTAAGAGCTCTCCTGCTTACCCTCGTATGTGTCGGCAGTGCAGTTCTCGCCGAATATGTATGCCGTAAGGTAATGAAAAGAAACAATACACTCGGTGACCTGAGTGCCATCGTAACAGGTCTTATCCTCGCACTCAATCTTCCCTCATCCCTTCCCTTATGGATGGGTGCATTAGGCAGCATCATCGCCATCGTGGTGGTCAAGCAGATGTTCGGCGGTATCGGTCAGAACTTCGTTAACCCCGCTATGACAGCCAGAATTATCCTTATGGTGTCCTTCCCCACGGCTATGGCTCACTGGGTAGCACCCTTCGCAGGAAGCTGGAGCCCCGATGCTGTCACTGCCGCTACACCTATGGCAGTTCTGGCCGGTGTACAGGGCGGAGATGTTTCCGCAGTAGCCGATTCGCTCCCCTCTCTGACAGGAATGCTCCTCGGCGCACACGGCGGCTCAATGGGTGAGGTTTGCTCCCTCGCTCTTATCGCAGGCGGTCTCTACCTTATCATCAGAAAGGTTATCTCTCCGATAATCCCCCTGTGCTTTATCGGTACTGTAGCCGTATTTATGCTCATCGCAGGCGGAGGAAATCTCACATTCACCGCATACCAGCTTTTAGGCGGCGGTCTTATGCTCGGTGCCTTCTTTATGGCTACAGACTACGCTACCTCTCCCCTTAATAAAAAAGGAAAGATCATCTTTGGTATCGGTTGCGGTCTTATTACCTCAATCATCCGTATTTTCGGATCACTTCCCGAGGGTGTATCCTTCTCAATTATCCTTATGAACATCCTCGTTCCCCACATCGAAAACCTTACTACTCCCAAGCCCTTCGGCTATGTTAAGGAAAAGAAAGGGGGCAAGGCAGAATGAAAAATCTGAATGCAAAGGTAGTTCTTATCCCCACAGCAGCACTTTTAATTATCTGTCTGGTGGCTACTACACTTTTAGCCTTCACAAACAGCATCACCGCTGAAAAGATAGCTCTCAATGCAGTGGAAACAGAAAATGCCAGCCGCAGTCTTGTCCTCCCTGACGGTGCCTCCTACAGTGAGGTTACCACAGCAGAAAACGGAGTTACCTACTGTACCGGCTACGATAAAATCGGTAACGAAATCGGTTATATTTTCACTGCCGGTGCCAAGGGCTACGGCGGAACAGTTTCCGTTATGGTCGGTATGGACAAGGAGGGCACCATTTCTGGAATCGAAATCCTTTCCCACAGTGAAACCCCCGGCCTTGGCGCTAACGCTGTCAAGGATGACTTCAAAGGCAGATTCGCAGGTAAAAGCGGTATTCTTACCGTAGACAAGGTATCAAATGACGGTCAGAATATCCAGGCAATAACTGCCGCCACCATTACCTCAAAGGCAGTGGTAAGCGCAGTAAACACCATCACAGAAACCTACACACAGATTATGACAGGAGGTGGCACTAATGGCTAAGCTCAGAAAAGAATTTTCCAAGGGCATTATTGCCGAAAACCCTGTTCTGAGACTCGTTCTCGGCACCTGTCCCACTCTGGCTACTACTACCTCCGTAGAAAGTGCCCTCGGTATGGGACTTGCCGCATCGATAGTTCTCGTTTGCTCAAATATCGTTATTTCCGCACTGCGTAAGGTTATCCCCGATAAGGTAAGAATCCCCGCATACATCGTGGTCATCGCCTCTTTTGTTACCATCGTGCAGATGGCGGTAAAGGCATTCCTGCCTTCACTGGACGAACAGCTCGGCGTTTATCTTCCTCTTATCGTTGTTAACTGTATCATTCTCGGCAGAGCTGAAGCCTTTGCCGGTAAAAATCCCGTTCTCGCTTCTGCTTTCGACGGCCTCGGAATGGGCGTAGGCTTTACGGCCGCCCTCTTTCTTATGGGTGCTGTCCGTGAAATCTTCGGCGCAGGTACCTTCCTCGGCACAGGCGTTCCCTTCCTCGAAAGCAATCCAATGCTTATATTCATTCTTCCCCCGGGCGGCTTCTTCGTTTACGGTATTTTAATGGCGGCTGTCAACCGTCTGGCAGAAAAGAAGGGCAAGCCCAGAGCAGAGCTTCGCGGCTGTGAGGCCTGTCCTATGGCACAGAGCTGTGCATTAAAAAATGCAGATAAGGAGGGCGTAAACTGATGACTAAAGAGCTTCTTACCATTCTTTTAACGGCTATTCTTACTCAGAACTTCGTTTTAGCAAAGTTCCTCGGCATCTGCCCCTTCCTCGGCGTTTCAAAAAAGCTTAACACAGCAGTAGGTATGAGTGCGGCAGTTATCTTCGTTATGGCTCTTGCCACAGCAGTAACCTACCCCATCAATAAATTTTTACTGGTTAAAAATGACCTGGAATATCTGCAGACAATCGTTTTCATCTTAGTTATTGCGGCACTTGTTCAGCTGGTAGAAATTATCCTTAAAAAATACATCCCTGCCCTTTACAATGCTCTGGGTATTTATCTTCCTCTTATCACTACCAACTGTGCCGTTTTAGGTGTAGTTATCCTCAATGTGGACGAGGGATATAACTTCATCCAGTCTATGTTCAACTCTTTAGGTGCAGGTCTCGGCTTTATGCTGGCAATGGTAATGTTCGCAGGTGTCAGAGAAAGGCTCGAAAGCTGTGATGTCCCCAAATTTATGCAGGGGCTCCCCATTACCTTAGTCGCCGCATCACTCGTTTCCGTTTCCTTCCTCGGCTTTACGGGAATAGTTGAAAACATTTTCGCATAAGGAGGTA
>JAFSDF010000227.1 GCA_017436375.1 Clostridia bacterium
AAAAAAATAAGCTGACAGTTATGCTTGAAGATTATCAGAAGGATATGAAGGTGCAAACAGATGCAGAAAACCTTATAAGCGCTACAACCGGTAATGACTGTCTGGTGATAATTAACGGTGACACATGCCAGGTGATTTTGGAAAAAAATACACTTAATGACACACTTATTCTGCAGATTAGCGAAATTATTGAAAAAAATACGGATATTTTTTCAGAAAATTTAACAATAATTGAGCTAAAATAGTTGTAGGATTTAAAATTTGTGGTATAATGATTGTAATTGTATAATTTGAAACCAACATATAGTTATGTTGGGGGAGGAATGTAAATATGACAAGACATGAAGCAAGAGAATTAGCATTTGTACTTATTTTTGAGAAAAGCTTTCAGGAGGATGTGACTGTTGTCGAATTGATCGAAAATGCACTGGAGCTTGAAATTTTTCCGACTAATGCTTTTGCTGAAAATCTGGCTAAAAAAGTATACGCAAATCTTGAGGAAATCGATTCACTTATCAATGATAATCTTGTCGGATGGTCTGCTAAAAGAATTTCGAAAGTTTCGCGCGCTATATTGAGGCTTGCAGTGTGTGAGCTTCTCTACAGTGAAAATATGCCTGTAGGTGTGGCAATAAACGAAGCTGTTGAAATTGCCAAGAAATACGCTACCGCTGATGATGCTTCCTATGTTAACGGTGTTCTCGGTACGATAGCAAGAAAAATCAAAAAGTAATGGCATATTTAGGTTTTGATACGAGCAACTATACCACATCGGCAGCTCTATATTTTCCTCAGGAAAACAGAATAGTACATACCAAAAAGCTTTTGCCTGTCAAAGAGGGCGAAAAGGGACTCAGACAGAGCGATGCTGTGTTTCATCATACACAGCAGCTGAGTGGGGTGTGTAAGGAGCTGTTCAGCAGATGTGATTTTGAACTTGATGCAGTGGGAGCCTCTGCCTTCCCGAGAATGGCAGAGGGCTCCTATATGCCTTGCTTCCTTGTAGGTCTTAACACAGCTGAAATTATCAGCACACTTAACAGTGTCAGGCTCCATACATCTTCTCACCAGATCGGTCATATTCTTGCGGCACTCTACAGTGCGGACAAGCTTAGTCTTATCAATGAAAGGTTTATTGCTTTTCATCTCTCCGGAGGTACAACCGAGGCTCTTCTGGTTGAGCCTGATGAAAAAGAAATTATTAAATGTACACTCATCGGAAAATCGACCGATCTAAAGGCCGGACAGGCTGTGGACAGAGTCGGCGTCATGCTCGGAATGCAGTTTCCGTGCGGAGCTGAATTGGACCGTCTTTCACGGGAAAGTACACAGAACTACATAATAAGACCGAGTGTGAAGGGGACAGATATAAGTCTGTCCGGTGTGGAGAATAAGTGCAAAGCGATGATGGATAGGGGCGAAAATCCCTGTGACATTGCGAAATACTGTATACAGTATATTTCTGCTTCAATAGAAAAATTAACTGAAAATATTATTGCCGGGTACGGCAGGCTGCCCCTGCTCTATTCGGGCGGTGTTATGTCAAACAGCTATATGAAAGAGCTTCTGCAGGATAGATTCGGCGGTATATTTGCTGAGCCCGAGTTTTCAAGTGATAATGCTGCAGGTATCGCAATTATGGCGTATCTTAAGGAGAATAAAGGATAAATGTCAACTGTTTTAACTGTCAGTCAGGTAAATACTTATCTTAAATCGGTAATTGACTCTGATTATAATCTGAAAAACATATATGTTAACGGTGAAATTTCTAACTTTACCAATCATTACCGTACGGGACATTTTTATTTTACTCTTAAGGATGAAGCCTCTGCCATTAAGGCGGTAATGTTCCGAAGTGCGGCGCAAAGAGTTTCTTTTGAGCCTGAAAACGGTATGAGAGTTCTCGTCAGAGCTAATCTTTCACTTTACGAGAGAGACGGCATTTATCAGCTTTACTGTGAGGATATCATACCCGAGGGTGTAGGCGAGCTTACATTAGCCTTTGAACAGCTTAAGGCACGACTCAGCGAAAAGGGTATGTTTGATGAAAAGAATAAAAAACCGTTACCGCCTTTTCCTGAAAAAATAGGTGTTATTACTTCTCCCACAGGTGCGGCTCTGCAGGATATACTGTCAGTGCTTTCACGTCGATATCCTTCGGGTGAAATTGTTTTTGAAGGTGTGCAGGTACAGGGAGAAAGTGCGGCACGGCAGATATCTGATGCTATCAGAAAGTTTAACAGGCTCAACGGGGCGGATGTGCTTATTGTCGGCAGAGGAGGAGGCTCCATCGAGGATTTGTGGGCTTTCAACGAGGAAACGGTCGCTGAGGCTATTTTTGATTCAAAAATTCCCGTAATTTCAGCTGTAGGTCACGAAACTGACTTTACCATAGCTGATTTTGTGAGTGATATGCGTGCTCCAACTCCTTCTGCGGCGGCTGAAATGGTAGCACCCGATTACAGAGAAATCCTTTATGCGGCTGATAAAATGCTTGATTCGATAACAGATTCTGTAGAAAAGCTTATAAGCCGATATACCATGTCACTTTTATCTTATGAAAAAATCCTGACTGAGCGCAGTCCTGAAAAGACTCTTATGCTTTACAGCCAGTGTCTCGATGCCTGCGAAAGCAAAATCAGATCGTCAATAAATTCCAAGTATGAAGGTTATGTATCTTCCTTGTCTCACTATTCGTCGAGGCTTGAGGGGATAAGCCCTCTGAAGGTTCTCGCAAGAGGCTATTCCTTTGTAAAAGATGATAACGGGTTTAATATAAAAAACGCAAGCAGTGTTAATCCCGGTGATAAAATACAGGTAGTGCTTACCGACGGTGAAATAGAATGTGTAGCAGAAAGCATCAAATTAAAGTGATTTTAAATATAAGAAGTTAAATTCTGAAAGGAAAAAACTATGGAAATGTATACACTTGATACTGCAATGGTGAGGCTTAAGGAGATAGCTGAAAGTCTCGAAAGCGGTGAATATGATCTCGAAATGTCAATCAAACTTTATGAGGAGGGAGTAAAGATTATTTCCTTCTGTAATAAAACACTCTCTTCCGCAAAGCAAAAAATAACCGAGCTTTCGGAGGATTCTTTCGGAGAATACGGCGATGAATAACGACAGATTAAATGAATATATTACACTTATAAACAGGCGTCTCTCTGAGCTTATCCCTGAATGCGATTTTGATGAGGATGTCGTTCACAGAGCTATGGAGTACAGTCTTTCGATAGGCGGCAAAAGAATCAGGCCTGTTCTTGTTTTAGAGTGCTGCCGTATATGCGGCGGAAAGATTGAGGAGGCTCTTGATTTTGCCTGTGCCTTGGAAATGGTACACACATATTCACTTATTCATGACGATCTTCCCTGCATGGATGATGATGACCTCCGCAGAGGAAAGCCCTCCTGTCATATTAAATTCGGTGAGGAGTTTGCTCTTCTGGCCGGTGACGGACTTCTTACCAGAGCCTTTGGTGTTATTGCCAACAGCTCCTTAGCCAGACATAAGCCTATGGTCGCTGTGAATGCTGTCTCGGCGCTTTCCTATCTTGCAGGATGCAACGGAATGATCGGCGGTCAGGTTGTTGATTTAAAAAATGAAGATAAAGAAGCTACGATAGATGTGCTGGAAACTCTGGACAGACTGAAAACAGGCGCTCTTATCAGATGCGCTTCTGTTCTCGGCTGCCTCTGTGCCGGTGCTGATGAGATACAGACTGCCGCCTGTATAAAATATGCGGAAAAAATCGGACATGCTTTTCAGGTTATTGATGATATTCTCGATGTCATCGGAGATGAAAAGAAACTTGGCAAACCTATCGGAAGTGATGCTGACAATAAAAAAAGCACTTATGTATCGCTTCTCGGATTAGAAAAATCAAAGGAACTTGCTTATGAATTAACCGATGAAGCAATAGCTAGCATAAACTATTTCGGAGATGAAGCTGATTTTCTCAAGAAATTAGCGGTTGATTTAACAAAGCGAACAAACTGAAAGAGAGAATAAAATGAAAATTCAGATCCTTTCAAAAATAAACAGCCCTGATGATGTCAAAAAGCTGTCTTTTGATGATATGACCACCCTTGCTGATGAAATAAGATACAAGCTTATCGAAACTGTTTCCGAAAACGGAGGGCATCTTGCGCCAAATCTCGGTGTGGTTGAGCTTACACTTGCACTGCACAGGGTTTTCAGCTCTCCTGACGATCAGATTGTTTTCGATGTCGGGCATCAGTGCTATACTCATAAGCTTCTTACAGGAAGATATGATAAATTTCCGACACTGCGTACAAAGGGCGGCTTGTCCGGATTTTGCCGTCCTACAGAAAGCGAACACGATATTTTTTACAGCGGACACAGCGGCACATCTGTTTCTGCAGGTTTAGGTCTCGCTCAGGCAAACAGAATCCGTAAAAATAACAGATATGTTGTTACAGTTATCGGTGACGGTTCTTTTACCGGCGGTATGGTTTACGAGGCGTTAAACAATGGCGGAAGAAGCGATGCAAAGCAAATTATCATTCTCAATGATAACAAAATGTCTATTTCTGAAAATGTCGGTGCATTTGCAAAATATTTGGCGGTTATTCGTTCACGACCGGGATATTACAGCTTTAAAGCAAACACCGAAAAGGCTTTAAGCAAAATACCCTTAGGAGAAAAGATAGCCAAAGAAATATACAATATCAAAACCGATATAAAAAATAGAATTTATAAGCAGAGTACTTTCTTCGAGGACCTCGGATACCGTTATATGGGACCTATAGACGGTCATAATATAGAGAATCTGTGCGATGCTCTCGAAAGTGCAAAGAGCATTAACGGTCCTGTTCTGCTTCATGTGATTACAGTTAAAGGTAAAGGCTACGGACATGCTGAAAAATCTCCGAGTCAGTTTCACGGTATCTCGAGATTTGATATAGACACCGGTGAGCCCATCTCATCTTCGGAAAGCTTTTCTTCCGAATTCGGAAGCTTTCTGTGTGATCACGCAAAAGATGATGAAAGTATATGTGCAATTACTGCGGCTATGGGACTTGGAACCGGACTGGACGAATTCAGCAGGATGTTTCCTGACAGATTTTTTGATGTCGGCATCGCTGAGGAGCATGCGGTAACCTTTTCCTCCGGCCTTGCCAAAAACGCAATGAAGCCCGTTTATGCTGTTTACTCCACTTTTTTACAGCGTTGCTATGATCAGATAGTCCATGATGTTTCTCTGCAGAAGCTTAAGGTTATCCTCGCTATAGACAGGGCAGGCTTCGTGGGTGAAGACGGAGAAACACATCACGGCCTTTTCGATGTGCCGTTTCTCAATACAATTCCTGATATCACCGTATATTCGCCTTGCTGCTACAAATCGCTTAAGGCTGATTTAAGCAGTGCGCTGTATGCTGATGAGTTTTCAGTGGCTGTCAGATATCCTCGAGGCTCAGCACCTCATAATATTGATAAGCTGAAGTTCGATGATATCTGTTATTCCTATTACGGTGATGTAAAAGCGGAAAAGGTTATTGTGACCTATGGCAGAATTGCAGGAAATGCAATTATTGCAGCTGATACTCTCGAGAATACTGCTTTAGTAGTTCTTAACCGTATCAAGCCCATTTCTGAAAAGGCCTTTGAAATAATCAGAAGTAAAAAAGAAGTGTATTTTTTCGAGGAAGGGCTTAAAAGCGGCGGTGTAGGCGAAAAACTCGGTTCTATGCTTATGGAAAGCTCCTTTGAAGGAAAATATAAAATTACAGCAGTTTGCGATGAATTTGCCCGTCAGGCGAGTGTTTCGGATTTACTTGCGGAATATTCTCTTGATGCCGAATCTATGATAAAAATTATAAGTGGTGAAAATGAGTGAAAGAAAAAATCAGACTTGATGTTGCTTTATTTGAGAGGGGCTTCGTTGACAGCCGTGAAAAGGGCAAGGCTATGATTATGGCAGGACTTGTCTATGTTAACGGTCAGAAGGAAACCAAAGCAGGGGCACCGGTAAAGAGCGAGGACTGCATAGAGCTTCGGGGCGAAAAAATGCCCTATGTCAGCCGAGGCGGATATAAGCTTGCAAAAGCTATCGATGAATTTAATCTTTGCCTTGACGGATGTACCTGTATGGATATCGGTGCATCAACAGGCGGCTTCACTGACTGTATGCTTCTGAACGGTGCTGTTAAGGTTTATTCAATTGATGTCGGTTACGGTCAGCTTGCATGGAAGCTTCGCAACGATGACAGAGTAGTCAATATGGAGAGAACCAACTTCAGATATGTTACTCACGATGAAATACCGGAAGAAATTGATTTTGCCAGTGTCGATGTCTCCTTTATATCTCTGAAGCTTATCATTCCTGTTATGAGAAATCTTCTTAAGGATAAAGGAAAAGCGGTCTGTCTCATTAAGCCGCAGTTTGAGGCCGGTAAAGAAAAGATAGGAAAAAAGGGTGTCGTTCGTGATATTGAAACCCACTATGAAGTTGTACAGACCATTTATGACTTTGTTTTTGAAAACGGTTTTTCTGTGCTTAACCTTGATTTTTCACCCATAAAAGGCCCTCAGGGCAATATAGAGTATCTTATTTTTATCGAAAAGACCGATTCACCTGAGGTATTTTTAGATAAAACTGTTAAAGAAATAGTGGATGCATCTCATTTGAAGCTTAACGGAGGAGAACAGGAATGACGGTTGCCTTTCACATAAACATTACACGGAAAAATGCGTACGAGGTGGCTGTCAGCGTTTATAATAAGCTGAGAGATCTTGGTATAAATGTTATCGTAATAGATGATGTAAAGGATGTATTCAGTATCGTTGGCGCCGAATTTCGGTCTATCGATGAAGCTGTTTCCTCCTGCGATGTTCTCGTAGCTGTAGGCGGTGACGGTACTATAATTCATTCAGCGCACATCGCTGCACTTTATGACAAGCCTATACTCGGTATAAACGCCGGAAGGCTCGGCTTTCTGGCAGGAATCGAAAAGGAGGAGCTTGACCTTCTGAAAAATCTGATAAGCGGTAACTATCTCGTGGACAGCCGTATGATGCTTTCGGTGAAAAGATATGAGAACGGTGTTTTTCAAAAGGAATATATATGTCTTAATGATTTGGTTGTAGCGCGTGGTGCATCGATGCATATGTGCGAAATTGATGCTGTAAGTGACGGAAGAAAGATAGGTAATTATATTTCTGACGGGCTCATTGTAGCTACACCTACCGGCTCCACTGCCTACTCATTGTCCGCCGGCGGCCCTGTGGTCGATACCTCTATCGAAGGATTGATTCTCACACCGGTATGCCCTCATTCGATTCTGTCACGCTCAATGATATTCAGGGCTGATTCAGAAATAGAAATTTCAGTCAGAAATTCCGAGGTTTCTATGCCGATTTTCAGTTGTGACGGAGAAGATGGGATAGCCATGAGCAGCGGCACAAGGCTCCGGGTGACGAAATCGGACAAGGTAACAAAAATCATCCGTATTAAAGCCGATAGCTTTTCTGAAATCCTTACACGAAAGCTTATAGAACGGAACGGATATTGATAACTCAAAGAAAGGACAGCGGTGCTGATAAAATAATGCACTGCAGGTGAAAATATGAAAAAGAACAGACATGAGGCTATTCTGAGCCTTATCAGCAAAGAGGATATCGGCACACAGGAGGAGCTTATGGTTAAGCTGAAGGAGCTGGGCTTTAAGGTAACTCAAGCTACAGTTTCAAGAGACATTAAGTTCCTCAAGCTTATTAAAACTCCTGTAAGCTCAGGACAGTACAAGTATTCTTATGTCAATAATGATTTCGAGGACTTTTCCCGTAAATATTACTCCATTTTAGCTCATTCTGTTACAGGCATCAATTATGCGGGTAATATGGCTGTGGTAAAATGTTTTTCGGGTATGGCACAGGCAGCCTGCGCCGCTATGGATAATCTTTCTATAGATAAAATTGTCGGTACGCTTGCAGGGGATGATACTATTTTTGTTCTTTGCAAGGATGAAACCTCAGCTGCTGAATTCAAGGATTGCATCG
The DNA here is from genome assembly GCA_017436375.1 of Clostridia bacterium. GTDB lineage: Bacteria > Bacillota > Clostridia > Oscillospirales > Acutalibacteraceae > UBA6857. Next base: position 8,024 of record JAFSDF010000227.1, read on the forward strand.
AAGATATTCTCAGCAGTAGTTCCAAGTAAATTTATCCGAAAGGAATTCCAAAGTATATGCTTTCAAGTTTAAAAATTGAAAATGTTGCCGTAATTGAACATTCGGAAATAGTTTTCGATTCGGGTTTAAATATACTTACCGGTGAGACAGGTGCGGGTAAATCGATCGTAATAGATGCGATTAATGCTGTTCTGGGTGAGCGAACATCCAGAGAGCTGATCCGTACAGGTGCGGACAGTGCAAAGGTTACGGCATTTTTTGAGGATGTACCTGCATCCGTTTCTTCAAAGCTCAGTGCCATAGGCATCGACTGTGAGGACGATAACAGTCTGCTTATTTCGCGAACCATCAGCTCTGACGGCAGAAGCATTTGCCGTGTTAACGGGAGCAATGTTACGGTATCAATGCTTAAAACAATCGGCAGAGATCTTATAACTATTTGCGGACAGCACGACAGTCAGTATCTTCTGGACAAAGAGCACCATATTGATTTTATCGATGCTATGGCGGACAGTGATGAACTTCTGGATTCTTACCGTGAAGTATACGCTGAAATCAAGGCCGTAAAAAAACAGCTGAAAAAGCTGCTCTCTGCTGAGGATGAAAGAGAAAAGCGGATAGATTTTCTTAAATATCAGATTGATGAGCTTTCTGCCGCAAATATCAGGATCGGCGAAAGAGATGAGCTTACCCGTGAAAGAGACAGGCTCGCAAACCGTGAAGATGTTATCAATTCCCTCAGTCTCATTGAAAGTATTCTGAAAGGAGACAGTGTAAGGAACGGTGCCAACTCAGATCTGTATACTGTTGCAGAAAATCTGAAAAAACTGTCCGCGTACGATGACGGCTTTTCGGAATTTGTCAAAGGCATCGAGGAATTAAGAGATATTCTTACTGAATGTTCATCATATGCCTCTTCATACCTTGAAAACTTTGACGATGGCTACGGTGACATCAACTCTGTCGAGGAAAGGCTTGATGAAATTTACCGTCTTTCACGGAAATACGGCGCAACCGAGGAGGAAATGCTGACCTATTTTTCGAAAATTGTCGAAGAATACAACACTCTTGTTTCCAATGATGAAGCGATTGATGTGCTTCAGAATAAATATAACGAGTTGGCTGATGAACTGTTTAAAAGGGGATGCTACCTTTCTGACTGCAGGAAACAGACAGCTATCGATTTTGAGAAAAAGGTTTCTGAGGAGCTGTCCTTCCTCGATATGCACGATGCCCGGTTTGTTGTCGATTTCAGAGAAGCAAATGCCACTGAAAACGGTATGGATGAGGTAGAATTTATTTTTTCTGCCAACGCCGGTCAGGATTTGAAGCCTTTGATAAAAATAGCATCCGGAGGTGAGCTTTCCAGAGTAATGCTGGCTATCAGGTGTGTTTTATCTGACTGTGACAGCACTGTGACTATGATATTTGATGAAATAGACACAGGTGTAAGCGGTAGGGCGGCTCATAAAATTGCCTATAAAATGCACCAGCTATCTGAAATCAAGCAGGTGCTTTGCGTGACACATCTGGCACAGATTGCCGCCTATGCTGACAATCATCTGTATATCGAAAAAAATGCGACAGCAGAAGGCACATTTACTCAAGTTACATCTCTCAGTGAAAGTGAAAAAGTAAAGGAGATAGCACGAATTATAGGCGGAGATATAATAACAGCAACTACTCTTGATTCTGCCAAAGAGCTTATAAATTATGCTCACAGAGATTAATTTGTTTTTGCTATTGACTTTATTTCTTTCTGTGTTAAAATATTAAGAAATGTTAATAATCTGAAAGGATGAATATAAAATGAAAATTTACGACGAGCTTGTGGCAAGAGGACTTATCGCGCAGGTTACCGATGAGGAGCAGATTCGTGAACTGATAAATAACGGTAAGGCTAAATTCTACATCGGCTTTGACTGCACTGCCGACAGTCTCACCGCAGGTCACTTTATGGCGCTGACACTGATGAAGCGCTTACAGATGGCAGGCAATACTCCTATCGCTCTTATCGGTGGCGGTACTACTATGATCGGTGATCCTTCGGGCAGGACCGATATGAGAAAGATGCTCACCAAGGAAGATATTGACCATAACGCTGAATGCTTTAAGCGCCAGATGGAAAGATTCATCGAGTTTGGTGAGGGAAAAGCTATGATGATCAACAATGCAGACTGGCTTCTTAAGCTTAATTATGTGGATATGCTTCGTGAGGTTGGCTCATGCTTCTCAGTAAATAATATGCTCCGCGCCGAATGCTATAAGCAAAGAATGGAAAAAGGTCTTTCCTTCCTCGAATTCAATTATATGATAATGCAGTCCTACGACTTCTATTATCTTTTCAAAAATTACGACTGTAACCTTCAGTTTGGCGGCGATGACCAGTGGAGTAATATGCTGGGCGGTACAGAGCTTATCCGCCGTAAATTAGGTAAAGATGCTAATGCTATGACAATCACCCTCCTGACTGACTCTCAGGGTAAAAAGATGGGCAAGACTGCAGGTAACGCTGTATGGCTCGATCCGAACAAAACCTCACCCTTTGAGTTCTATCAGTACTGGAGAAATGTTGCTGACTCTGATGTGCTTAAATGCATCAGAATGCTCACCTTCCTTCCCATTGAGGAAATTCAGGCTATGGACAGCTGGGAGGGAAGTCAGCTTAACAAAGCTAAGGAAATTCTTGCCTTTGAGCTTACAAAGCTCGTGCACGGTGAGGACGAGGCTAAAAAAGCAGACGAAGCCGCAAAAGCACTTTTCGGAGGCGGAAGCAATACAGATAATATGCCTACAACAGCACTTGTTGATGCTGACTTTACAGACGGAGCAGTTTCTCTTATTGATGTGCTTATTAAGACAGGTATCATTAAGTCAAGAGGTGAAGGAAGACGCCTTATTGAACAGGGCGGTGTGTCTGTAGATGATGTAAAAGCAAAGAGCTTTACAGATGTCATTTCTCTTTCCGATTTTGAAAAAGGATATATCATCATCAAAAAGGGCAAAAAAATCTTCCACAAGATTACAGTTAAATAATAATTGCAGCCGGGATTCTTACGAATTCCGGCTTTTTGTATTAAAAATTTAAGCACCCTCGCTATGCAACATCCGATAAGGCATAAGAGGGTGCTTTAATATAAGCTGATAATTATACTTTTTTAAGCTTGAACATTATGTGTGCACCAAGCATAGAAAGAACTACTCCAACAGGAATCAAAACGCCGATACCGGGATCTACAAAGAGTAAAAGAACGGTAACAGCGGCTATGGGGAAAATTGAAATCTTCCAATGCTTTACGAAATATGTAGCCGCAAGAGAACCGAAGATAGTATATGTTACCTGCTGGAAGGCGGGAGCAAAGGCCTCGCTGGACATAAGCTTTGAGAAATTAGGGTTAAGTGCGAAGATAATAACAAACACTGCAATTACGATAGTTGTTACGATGATAGAGGAACAAATCGCAATAGTAGTTATAACTTCGCCTTCCTCGGTGTTAGCTTTTACCTTGCAGTTTTCAAGTGCATTGAGAGCGCAGGGCATTTTGAGGTTCATTATGTTGCCTGTTACGAAGGAAAGATATGTACCTCCGGCACCAAGCATAGGAGAGTAGGCAATAACCTCGATAATACCGGTAGCAAAGAAGAATGCGATTGATGCCAGGCCTTTACCGACTACATCCATTCTGGGAGTGATACCGAAATGTAAACAGATAGCAACAGGAATGCTAAGGAAGAATATAAGGGCGGCTATTATCCATATTCGGCCCCATGTATGAACTTTATCCATGTAAGTTTTCATAGTATTTAATTCTCCTTTCTGATTAATAACGCCATTCAATAGCGGCAATTCCGGGCGCGAACTGATTTACGAGGACAACTACCACCATTGCGAGAACCATGCTCAGAGGCATTGAAAGAGCATCAATCCAGTTTTTCTTCAGCTTTTTGTTTATCAGGGTGAAGAAAAGCATAAATCCGATTGATGATACGAGAGCAGTAAGTGAAAGAACGCCTGCGCCGTCACCGATAATGTTTTCTTTGCTTGAGCCTGTACCTGCGAGACCTCTGCCGATAAAAGCGGCGATAAGACCGATAAAAGCGGCGGCAGTCATTACATCCATCCAGGCTGAATTTTTATTAGCTACCTCTGTAACGCCCTTCTGTATTTTTTTGAGAACGATGGGTATAAGTATAAGCGGTAAGCAGCTGCCGATAGTCATGACTATAGCGATTTCAGAGAATATCTGAGGATCTGTAACAGGGGAGGCGATGCCTCCTGTCATACCTGCAGCCTCCAGTGCGGCGATAGCTGCCGTAGTTTCATACTGTATGGCACCGATAACCGTAAGTCTTATCCAGGGGAGAACATAACCGAGAGCCACCGAAAGTGTGATAACAGTGACTGCAATACCTATTGCAGGAGCGAAAGAGAAGATTGCGCTCGAGGTGATGGCATTTTTAAGCTTTTCTTTTGTAATACCGAGTTCGAGACCTCTTGTCCAGGATTTTTTCATAAAGAATGCGGCCTGAGCGCAGACAAAAATGATAACAGCCAGGATGATGAGGTACATAAAACCATCTGATTTGAAATCTGAGAACATATTGTTTCCTCCGTTTTTAAATTTTGTAATACATTGTTGAATTACTTTATTGTTATAATATCATTTAAGGATAAAATAGTCAACAAAATATTACGGAAAATCTTTGACATAGAAAAGAAATGTGGTATAATGAATCATATATGTGTATTGATAATAATCATCTGATTTAAAGCATATACTTTACCGGTGATTATTATGAGCGAGACAAAAGAAAAAGATTATTATTTCCCTGTATTGGTCAGCCAGATTATAATTTTTCTGATTCTGACCGTTTTGGTCTATCTTTTCGGCAGCGAAGGGGATTTCAGGAATAGCTTTATTTCTCTTATTAATACTGAAATAGATTCTGTAGAGATAAGTAATGCTGTGGAAGCCTTCAGAAAGCAGCTTTACACCGGGGATATTTTTACAGCTCTGAATATCAGAGATGATTTTCCTGTAAACGGTGCGGTAAACGATTATACAGGCACCGGTGGCAGGGACATCGAATATAAATCTGCCGCAGAAAGCACAAGCTTTGCACCTGTATTTTCCACTGCCAAAATCTTACCGCCGATCGAAAACGGAAGGTATACCTCCTATTTCGGATACAGAATAAACCCTATTTCCGGTGAATACGGATTTCACAGCGGTCTTGATATAGCGGCTCCTGAGAGAACCCGTATACGGGCTGCTTTTAACGGAACCGTTCTGAAAACAGGCGTCGATTCTCAGGCTGGAAATTATATCTATCTTTTGCACGATGACGGATTTGTTACCTTTTACTGTCATTGCAGTGAAATTATGGCTGAAAAGGATTCTGTTGTGCGTCAAGGAGAGACGATTGCTTTGGTCGGCTCGACAGGCTATTCCACAGGACCGCACCTTCATTTTGAGGTCAGAAAAGACGGTATACGCTATAATCCGATGTGGCTTCTCGAAAAATGATTCTTCAGGCCGGTAAGACCAGATTCAAACTTTCGTTTTCGTTTATTGCCCTTATTGTGCTGATGATACTTTTTTATGAGGAAAAAATTATCGTTTTGTCTCTTATATCGTCTTTTATTCACGAATCCGGTCATCTGTCCTTTATGTATCTTTTCGGTGATTCGGTGAAAAGTGTCGAGCTGACATTTTTCGGGATGAGAATAGACAAAAATTCGTCCACTAATCTTTCTTATAAAAAAGATATAATCATAGCCTTGGGCGGCATAATTTTCAATCTTGCTTTCGCGGTAGTCTGTTATATTATATATGCTGCTTATCGTCTGCGCTGTTTTCTGATTCTGTCGGCGGTGAATCTTGTAATAGCAGCTATAAACTCTTTCCCTGTTTCAATGCTTGATACAGGTAAGGCACTCAGATGTTGTTTGCTTTTACACTTTAGCAAAGAATCAGCAGACAAGGTTTCTGATTTAATATCATTGATATTTATTATAGTTTTTTCAGCATTCAGTGTATTATATTTCGTGTTTTACAATGTTAATATTAGCTTATTTGCTATAAACATATATTTGATTCTTATAACGATTTTAAAGAAACGGAGCTAAGTAATGGTAAACAAAGAAGTAGAAAAAATTCTCCCGCTCGTTCAGAAGCCCGGCAGATATACCGGCGGTGAGCTGAACAGTATAGTGAAGGATAAAAGCAAGGTTGATCTCAGATATGCCTTTTGCTTTCCCGACAGCTATGAAATCGGAATGTCGCATCTCGGCATAAAGATTCTCTATTCGGTTGCAAACTCCAGAGATGATGTATGGTGCGAGCGTGTTTTTGCACCATGGACAGATATGGAGCAGGAGATGCGAAGCAGAAGCATTCCGCTGTACGCTCTCGAAAGCGGAGATCCGTTGACGGATTTTGATATGATCGGTTTCACTCTGCAGTACGAACTGTCATATACCAATATTCTTAATATGCTTGACCTTGCCGGTATTCCTGTCAGAGCTAAGGACAGAGGCGGACTTACACCTATAATCGTCGGTGGCGGTCCCTGCGCCTGCAACCCTGAGCCTATAGCTGACTTTTTTGACTTGTTTATGCTTGGTGACGGCGAAGAGGTTACCGGTGAGCTTTTCGACCTTCTTATTGAGTGTAAGAAAGTAAATACATCTAAAGAAGAATTTCTAAAGCGCGCTGCAGAAATCAAAGGTGTGTATGTACCTTCATTATATGAAATTGAATATAACGAGGATAAAACAATTAAAGAAATCAGAGCAAAAGAAACTGCTCCGGATAAAGTAACCAAAAGAATTATCTCCGATCTTGACAGTGTTCATTATCCTGATAAATTTGTTGTTCCTTTTATTGAGGTAGTGCATGATCGTGTTGTTCACGAAATACTCCGGGGATGCATACGAGGATGTCGTTTCTGTCAGGCAGGATTTCTTTACAGACCTATCCGTGAAAAATCCGCTGATACCATTAATACTCAGTGCAGAAAGCTCTGTGAAAGCACAGGATATGATGAAATTTCCCTTTCCTCTCTCAGTACAAGTGACTATTCGCATCTTGAGGAGCTTATGGAAAAGCTTCTTTCCTGGACACAGGATTATAAAGTTAACATCGCACTTCCGTCTCTCAGAGTGGATAATTTTTCAGAGAAGTTAATGGAATATCTCAGAAAGGTTCGTAGAAGCGGTTTAACCTTTGCGCCTGAAGCCGGTACTCAACGCCTTCGTGATGCTATTAACAAAAATGTCACCGAAGATGAGCTTATGAACACTGCCAGACAGGCGTTTTCGGGCGGTTGGACGGCAGTCAAGCTGTATTTTATGCTTGGTTTACCCACCGAAACATACGAGGATGTGGCCGGTATAGCTGATCTTGCTCAGAAGGTGGTAAATGAGTTTTATAAAAATCCGGACAAGCCTAAAGGAAAGGGCGTTCAGGTAAGCATCAGCGTGTCTTCGTTTGTTCCAAAACCTTTTACGCCTTTCCAGTGGGAGGCACAGGATACAATGGATGAGCTTGTAAGTAAGCAGAATCATCTGCTCTCATCTGTTAAAACGAGAAAGATAAGTGTAAGCTATCATAAAGTGAATATAAGCTTTCTCGAAGGTGTTGTTGCCCGTGGCGACCGTCGGCTTTCTGATGTAATCGAATATGCTTGGAGGCACGGATGCAAGTTTGATTCATGGGATGACAATTTCCTCTTTGATGTATGGCTTGAGGCTTTTGAAAAATGCAATATTGATCCGCTCTTTTATTCTTCGAGAAAGAGGGATTACAGCGAAATTCTTCCATGGGATCATCTTGATTACGGTATAAGGAAAGAATTTCTTATAAATGAAAGCAAGAAGGCATATTTAAACGAAACTACACCTCACTGTAAAATTAAATGTGCGGGTTGCGGAACAAATATGCTTAACGGAGGTAAATGCGATGCGATGTGTAAGAGTATGGTTTAAAAAAATGGGTATGAGCCGCTTTGTATCACATCTTGATCTTATGCGTGCTATGACCAGAGCGCTTCGCAGAGCTGATGTACCGCTCTGGTATACTGAAGGCTTTAATCCACATCCGTATATAACCTTTGCTTTGCCTCTTTCACTCGGAATGGAAAGCCTGTGTGAAAGTATGGATATGAGAATAGAAGGGGACAGCACAAACGAAGAAATTTTCAGAATGCTGAAGGATAATATGCCTCCCGGAATTGAAATTGTTAAAGTAGCTGACCCGATTTCCGATCCTAAAAAAATTTCTTACGGTGATTTTGACATTTTCTTTGACTGCGTGGATAACGGTGATGATATCGTCAAGCTTATAAACGAAATACTATCGAGCGATGAGCTTATTGTTCAGAAATTAGGCAAAAAAGGAAGACATAAAGTTCTGAAGGACATTAATATCATCGAATTTATAAAGAAATATTCCGTTTCTTCCTTTAACGGACGAGTTAAGCTGAATGTAGTTTTACCGGCGGGCAGTGCTACAAATATCAATCCGTCACTTCTTGCTGATGAAATTCAGAAAAGAATCGGTACAAATGCCAATTACACGCTCATAAGAAAACAGCTCCTTACAGAAAATATGGATTTATTCGAATAAATTCAGTTTATTGCTTAAATTGCTTGATTTTTTCAGCTTGTTCTGTTATAATATCTGAGTATTTTTATTAAACACTGGAGGAAATCTAAAATGAATTTTTTAACTGCTACAGCTACTCAGGGTGGCTCGTCAATGTCAATGATCATTATGGTCGTAGGTATGTTCGCAATTATGTACTTCCTTATGATCCGTCCTCAGAAAAAGAGACAGAAGGAAGAACAGGCAATGCGTGATGCTGTTGAGGTTGGTGATGAAATTACTACCATCGGCGGTATTTGCGGTAAGGTTGTAACAACCAAAGAGGATTCGCTTATTATTGAAACAGGCGCTGACAGAAACAGGATGATGATTAAGCGCTGGGCTGTTCAGATCAACAATACTGCTAATGAGAGATTGCAGGCTGAACGCGAGGCTGCAAGAGCAGCTGCAGAAAAAGCTAAAGCTGAGAAAAAGGCTGCTAAAGAAAAGAAAGATAATAACTGATCCGTCATAAAAAAAACACCCTTTTCATATTCATTATTAGTGAGTATGAAAGGGGATTTTTTATGTCTGACAGAAAGAGATCAAAGACCAACAGTAAAATTTTAAGCTATGTGAAGACAGAGATTTTGAGCATTATAATATTTGGTGCGTTATTAGTAATCCTTTCCGCAGTCTGTGTAAAAGCAGATATCAATAAAGAAAGCATGTCGTACATAGCATTGGTATTTATTGGTGTAATTTCATTAACAACGGGTTTTTTATTTGGAATCAGAGAACGGAAAAACGGCATTGTCTGTGGCATTTTGGGGGCACTGCCTGTCAATCTTCTGATAATTGCTGTTTCGCTGATAATCAATAAATTCAGCGTGGATATAAACATTCTGTATACTGCTTTGGTATGCCTTGTGTCGTCGTCAGTCGGCGGTATTGTGTCAGTTAATATTAGAATGAAATGATCGGGTAAGTAATAATGAGGATCAGTGCTGTTTTTTCTTCGGATATAATAAATAAAGAAAGGTTTATTAAAGATAAGATATTGCTGTTCAGCTTTGTAGTTATAGCTGCAGGGATTATTAGCGGAATAATATTGTTTGTTTTTGCGAATAATCTGTTAGGAAATGAAATTTCAGATATGTTTTCAGACTACTTTACAGCTCTCGCTGATAAAACAAAAACAGAAATCTTTACCGGAATGCTTGTTTCAAGCCTGCCTTATGTAATTCTTATGATTCTGTTCGGTACGAGTGCCTACGGGACAGCTGTAATAGCTATTATAAGTTTTATTAAAGTAATCGGATTGGGGATATTGAGTTCCTTTTTATATTCGTCCTATGCTCTTAAAGGTATAGAGTATTCCTTCCTGGTATTTTTCCCGGGAAAATTTATACTTATCCTGTCTGTCCTATTTATGATGAACACTTGTATAAATAATTCATTAGAAATTAACAGAGTTTTAAAAGGGGAGCGTAAAGCAGAAAACAGCAGTTTGCGGTACTCGGTTAAGGTAGCTACTGCTGTTGTGATGTTCGTTTTTTCGGCACTGCTTGACTGTCTTATGACAGTAAGCTTTTCATCATTGTTCAGTTTCTGACGAAACAAATTCTTTACTCAGCGGGTTTCTTTTAGCCGCTTCACGAAGCTGTTTATTTTCAAGGTGAGTGTAAATTTCAGTTGTAGCAATCGCTTCATGACCGAGCATTTCCTTCAGGACGAGTACATCTACATTTCCATGCTGGTACATTAATGTTGCCGCGGTATGGCGCAACTTATGACACGAATAATGCTGGCCATCCAGTCCTATTACCTCCAGATAATGGTAAACCATCAACTGGATCGCTTGGCGACCTATTCTTTTATTCAGACGGCTGATAAACAGCGCGTTTCTGTCGTCGCCCTTAAGATTATTGTTTGGTCTTACCTGTAAATATGCCGTAAGAGCATCTATACATGCTTTGTTAAGATATATCTTTCTTTGCTTGTTACCCTTACCTGTGACAACCATTGTTTGCTCTGTCAGGTTGATATCTCTTACATTCAGACCTACCAGTTCAGCAAGTCTCAGGCCGCAATTGAGGAACAAAGTGAGGATACAGTAATCGCGGGTTTTATTGGGACCGTCAACACTGTTAAGTAGCTGTATACTTTCTTCGAGCGTAAGGTAGCGGGGGAGGTCGCGTTTTCTTTTTGCAACCTCTAATTGAGAAACCGGATTTACATCTATGTAATGCATCTTATCGGAAACATATCGAAAAAAACCGCGGATGGACGAGGCTTTTCTTGATCTTGTAGTAGCGTTATTTGAACGGGAGCCGGCACAGTAAATTAAAAATTCATTTACATCCTTTAGTTTTATTTCAGAAATAAAATTGACATCGATGTATGATAAATCAAAATTTTTTTCCAAATCGTCGGGGGATTGGAGACCGTTTCTGATTGCGGCAATATATCTGAAAAACAATCTCAAGTCTGAAATATATTCATTTACTGTCTGTATACTTCTGCCTTTTACAACACTCAGCTCACTGATGTATTCGTTTACCAGATCAGGAAGCAAGCTTCTGTCTATATAATCAGCCATAAAAACATTCTCCTTAAACATTATATATCAACTATACAAAATTTTTGAGTCGTTTGTCAAGTAGTCTTTTATAATATTTAGTTAGTTTTGTATTTAATAGAATTGTATTAAATAATGAAATCATTATAAAGAATAATTCTATCAAACGGTAATTTATACATTTCTTTCAAAATACATATATTTTATGTTGAAGTATCTTGTGAAGCAATCAAGTAAAATTTTATAATAAAACTATTGCGAGATTTTCACATAAAAAATCCTGATATTAGTTCAAATATAAAGCAAGCATTTAGGTTTGTCTTATGTGTGTATGTGTAAGATTAATTAATGTAAAACAGGCTGTATACATCAACAAGCTACGGAAATCTTAACAACTGACATGCGTATAAGGTTAATTTCCTTGTAGTGCCCATTTTACATCCCCTTAACTACATAAAATATTGATTTTGTATAGTTGATTGTATAAGATAAACAATACACTCACCTATCAAAGGTATTCAAAAATTTGAGTATATCAAGAATATATGTACGAAAATAATCATAACGAGCCTGAGCTTGAATGAGCTCGATTATAACATTGGCATCTGCGCCACGTTGCCACATACGGTACTCAATTTCACGCACAGAATTTTCAAGGCGTATTTCTTCATTAAAAAATACAGCACATAATGCATTGTAAATATCATCCTTACTCAATTTCTTCAAACACCTCATTATCCTGGATTATCAAATTACTGCTTTTATTAGCTTGAAAATAATTGACAGAATTTGTGTACTGCGTACCGTCTTTCAGCTGGTAACCGAAATACGATTTATTTCTGTATGTAATATCAGATGAATTTTTGATGAAGTCGTAAAACTCCATATTTTCACATACATAATTCGGTAAGCCTCGTTTATCAATTTCACCGTAAGCGTATACTTTAAACTCCTGAGGCCGTTTTAAGCCTTTGGAACATCTAAAAGAACGAGATCCCCATTCAAGCTCAGCATCCTTTGTAAGATACTTACAGACATAAGCACCGACATCCTTGACCTTTTCGCCGTTTTCTTCCCGAAGTCCGTCAATCATATGAATGTCAATGTTGCCCTGTCCCCAGCATTTAGTTATAAGCTCGTGAGGGATGTATTCATCATTAAAGACAACAAGATGTGCGTGAACGGTACCGATGTTACCTTCTTTTTTACCTCGCTTTTTCTGTCTTTCAAGTACATAGAGGTATCGAAGCTTATATCCGTTACGCTTCATATTCTGAATAAAGGTCGTAAAATGCCTTTGAAAGACTTTTACATCGAGCTGAGTCTCTGCATAGGTAAGAGTAAGAAACTTTGAATGTGGCTCTAAATTTGACCAAATAATCCGTCTTACACATTGCCGTGCCCGGAGAAGATTATCTTCACGCTTGCAGCTGTCTTCAGTTTTGTTCTTAGTGACCGTATGCGTTCTGTCGTAATCAATATAAATAGGTTTTTCATATTCATAAAACTCAATCTTATTACCACTGACAACCAAGCGACAGCCTAAATTTTTCTTGGCAATATCCATTGAATTATCCCCTATCTAATCTTTTACAATTGTGTGATTTATGAGGTATAGTTAAAATTAATAATGTATAGGAGCTAACTTCGTCATTTTTCCGACCGCCTCGCGCTTAAAAATCGTCTGCTTCTCCTCTGATGAGAGAGCCGAAACGACCTTTACTCCCCTCTTTTAACTCCGTCAGGCTACATTGATTTAGCATCAAGGTAAGAACGGCTATTAAGAGAAAGGCGCGGGAAAGCTCACTACACACCGATACATACATACCGCATAATGCACATCTGACAATAACCCCTGCGTAGCTAACGCATTACGCAGGGGCATATTGATTTGGTTATACAGATACTTTACCTGAAGCAAATGCCTTACGTACGATTTTAACAACCTTACGAGTACCCCACCAGAACAGGAAGAAGCCGATAGCAATACCGACAGCAACAGCAACGAACTTGAGAATACTGCCGATGCTTAAAGTAGCTGTAACCTGGTCAAGAACTTCCTGCATACCTGCAGCTGCTTCATCAGAATAGTTCGAAGTAGGTATATCACCTTCTGTCGCAAAGGAAGGAAGAGCCATAGTGAACATCATCATAATGCACATGAAGATACCGAAGACCTTTTTAACTGCAGGTTTGCGAGCAAATTTAGCAAGTTTATTCATTGTAGAACCCCCTTTCATTATGTAGTAACGGGAAGGATAGAGCGATACATTTCGCCCTGGTATGTCCTTACACGCTCATATATAGGAATATTGACGATTTTGCCAATATCTTCCTTTTTGCCTTTCATACCGGGAATTCTGATAGCCTCTCTGTCAGAATAGACATAGATAACATCGACGAGCTTATCGTCTTTTGTTTTTTCTGTAGTTACATCAACGAGTCTGCCTTCAAGAACACATTTCATTTTTACTCACCTTTTCATCATTCATTATTTTTTCAAGATAGCCTAAATCATCATCTTCTATGTCATACCGTCTACGAAGGAAGTAAGAAGCCGCCAGGACACCAAGCAGAACTCCAACGAGACACGATACAAGGATAATGACAAGAATTTCATAAACCGAAAACACATTTAATCACCTCCATCTGACTACAAATTTTAATAACCGCAGGAGACTTCTGATAACGCCATAAGTCAGCCAGAATAACCGTCTGAGAAAGTACATTTCATCACTCCCCTATTTTTATATTCGTTGCTCGTCTGTTCCGAGCTGTCAGGTGTGTACTGCTTCCTCAGGTTGATTAGTTCAGCAATCAACTGCCGCTTACAGATAGACAACCGCCACCAAAGAGGAACTGCAAGACTTATCTTTGGATTTGTTTCACCCTCACACTATCGCGAATTTATACCTACATAGTTATTTCAAAAAGGTATTGTGTGAGAACGATTTAACAACAAATCTGTTGTTAAATATATATTACAACACATCTGTTCAAATGTCAACAACAAATTTGTTGTAAATGATAAAATTTATTTGAGGTGATAATTATGTATTACAACCAAAGAATTGCTTGGGTAAGAGACTGCAGGAGTATAACTCAAAAAGAAATGGCAGAAAAATTGAACATAAAACAACAACAATATGCCAGATACGAAAAAGGAATAAACGTAATGCCTATAACATATTTAGAACCAATATGTAAAATTTTAAATGTTTCATCTGACTACATAATAGGATTGACAGACGAACCAAAGCCACTTAATAAAAAATAAAGGAGAAAAAATGAAATGGAATTCATTGCAATAATAATTATCATAGCTTTAGTGGCATACATAGTAATCAATAAAAAGAACGCAACGAAGCCGGCTTCGGCTCCTGCAGCTCCTGCGGAACCAACACAGGAAGAAAACATCAAGGTTACGGAAAATCTGCCATATAAAAAGAAGCTCCTGTTAACTAAAAACGAATGGAGCTTCTATAAGAGTCTTAAACCCGTAGCTGATGAGCTTGGTTATTCTGTTCTTGCAAAGATAAGAGTTGCGGACCTGGTGGAAGTCATACCAACGAAAGACCGTTCCGAATGGCAGAAGTATTTTAATAAAATCAATAAAAAGCATGTTGATTTTGTTCTTGCCAAACCTGAGAACCTGCAGGTTATTCTTCTGATAGAGCTTGACGATAATTCACATAATGATAAACAGAAACAGCGTGATGAATTTATCGAAGCCTTATACAAACAGACAGGCTATACACTACTCCGTACATCAGGCACGGGAGACCTGAAGGAAAAGATAAAGGGTGCTTTAGATCTAAACAAGGTTTGTGCAGAATAAACAAAGAATATGTTTGGATCGTGCTCACCGGCTACAGCATATTATACAAAAGACCGCCTTTTTACAGGCGGTCTTGTTTTTACTTTATATTAAGCATAGGTATTTTCCGTAGTATCCACATTATGAAATCATAGATATGGTCAAAGTTAAGTACAACGATGATAATGGGAAAGCCGAAGCGGACTATATCCCAGGGCAGAAAGAGATTAATTAAGCTCTGCGCACTGTCAAACATTGTATCAATGAATTCTACACCCTTTTCAAAGCCGTCACCGTAATCAGCCATATTCGGCAAGTCTAACCACGAAAAAACCGCAAAAATAACACTTTTAAGAGCATTTAGAATACTTTCAATTATCATAGCTTATCCCCCTTTAAAAACGCTGTTAGCCTTGTATTTGATTAAATTAACCAAAAGAAGGATATAAACGAGCCATATAAAAGCGACATACGCATCATAGAGCAAGCTGAAAGGAGCTTCATTAATGAAGTCAAAAGAAAACTCCTGCGCTTCAATCAATTTTTCTTCTCGCCATTCCCCATTTTCCAAAACAGGTAGCTTCACTTCAGGGAAAGTAATGCTATAATCATCTTCTTTCGGATTAAAGGTCACGAACTTCTGAAGAAGGCTGATAACGAGCTCAGGTATCTCATAAAGTATGCCGAAACGCTCACGAAAGTATGTCTGAAATTCCTGTTGGTATGTATCGAAGAAACCGTCTGAAGGGATGAATAGACCTTTAATATCTTCAACCAGCTTTTCAAAAAATAACTTTATTCTATCGCCGAGAGTAAAGAAAAATTCTCGGATAGTCCAGGGCAATTCAGTTATTTTTTCAAGAATACTTTTGGAAGTTTCATTTTCTTCCTGTTGTAGCTTGTTACCTTCTTCAAGTAAAGAGTTCTGCTCATTTTGTAAAATTTCTTCTGAAGTGGGCGGCTTAAAATAATCAAGATAAAGAGAAGGAAATTGATATGGATAAGCTAATATATGTTTATCACGAAAACCAGTTTCAGAAAAAGCGAACATAATTGAACCCGTTCCAGTAGGCTCATTATAATCATAACCATGTATAGACTCACCACCGGTAACATAAACACCGTCACTAATTTGATAGCGACAAGGATAAACAATACCATTAGCACCATAACAGTAAAAATCCGCTACAGAATTTATATCAAAATTATAGGGAATTAGTTTATTAAAACTGTTATTGTTACCAAAGGGAAAAGGTTGATAAAGAGTCCAAACAGAAATAACATTATTACTGACATAATTC
>JAFSDF010000228.1 GCA_017436375.1 Clostridia bacterium
ATCGAAATCGCTCAGCAGTGCAAAATGAAGCACATCACAGAAATAGCAAAGAAGGCCGAGGTAGACGAAAAGTACATTGAGCAGTACGGCAACTACAAGGCTAAGATTGACCTTTCCCTTTTAAACGATGCTAAAGATAAAAAAGACGGTAAGCTTGTACTTGTTACCGCCATCACCCCCACCCCCGCCGGCGAAGGCAAGACAACAACCACCATCGGTCTTGCCGACGGTATGAGCCGTATCGGTAAAAAGGTTACCGTGGCTCTCCGTGAGCCCTCACTGGGCCCTGTTTTCGGCGTCAAGGGCGGTGCCGCAGGCGGAGGATATGCTCAGGTAGTGCCTATGGAGGACATCAACCTTCACTTCACAGGCGATTTCCACGCTATCACCAGCGCAAACAACCTTTTGGCCGCTATGCTCGACAACCACATCCAGCAGGGTAATGCTCTCGGCATAGATGTGAGAAGAATAACATGGAAGCGCTGTGTGGATATGAACGACAGACAGCTCCGCTTCATCACCGACGGTCTCGGCGGCAGAATCAACGGTACTCCCCGTGAGGACGGCTTTGACATCACCGTAGCAAGTGAGGTAATGGCTGTTTTATGTCTTGCCTCATCGGTAACTGACCTCAAGGAAAGACTTTCCCGAATCATCGTCGGCTACAACTATAAGGACGAGCCCGTTACCTGCGGTCAGCTCAATGCGGCAGGTGCTATGACTGCTCTTCTCAAGGACGCTCTCAAGCCTAACCTCGTTCAGACTCTCGAGGGCACTCCCGCCTTCGTTCACGGCGGTCCCTTCGCTAACATCGCCCACGGCTGTAACTCAGTTATCGCTACCAAGACTGCTCTTAAGATGGGTGACTATGCTATCACTGAGGCAGGCTTCGGTGCTGACCTGGGCGCAGAGAAATTCCTCGACATCAAATGCCGTATGGCAGGTCTTACCCCCTCAGCTGTGGTTATGGTTGCTACCATCCGCGCTCTTAAAATGCACGGCGGTCTGCCCAAAACTGCTCTCGGCGAAGAAAACATCGAGGCTCTCGAAAAGGGTATCCCCAATCTTTTAAGACATGTTTCCAATATTAAAAATGTATACAAGCTTCCCTGCGTGGTTGCCGTTAACCGCTTCCCCACAGACACGGACAAGGAAATCGATTTCGTTATCGCCAAATGCAAGGAGCTGGGCGTAAATGTATGTCTTTCCACCGTATGGGCTGACGGCGGCAAGGGCGGTGAAGAGCTCGCCAAAGAAGTTGTCCGTCTCTGCGAAGAAGAGGATAATTCAGCTTTCAGCTTCTCCTACGATGTAAACGACACCATCGAAGGCAAGATCAAGGACATCGTTACCAAGGTTTACGGCGGTAAGGATGTAGCCATTCTCCCCTCTGCTCAAAATCAGATTAAAAACCTCTGCGATATGGGCCTTGACAAGCTTCCCATCTGTGTGGCAAAAACACAGTACAGCTTCTCCGATGATCCCACCAAGCTCGGCGCTCCCGAGGACTTCACAGTAACCGTAAGAAATGTAAAGGTTTCCGCAGGCGCAGGCTTTATCGTGGTACTCACCGGTGACATTATGACTATGCCCGGCCTTCCCAAGGTTCCGGCCGCTGAAAAGATTGATGTGGATGCAGAGGGAAGAATAACAGGGTTATTCTAATGCAGAGTGCAAAGTGCAGAACGCAGAATGGCGGGTAAGGTTTTATTAAAAATAAAGCGATAGTACGCTGAGTAAAAGGATATAAGATAAACCGCAGAGTTGAGTGCTCTGCGGTTTTTGTTGTTCAAAGCCTTGACAAGCTGCTCTTTCTGTGCTAAACTATACATAGAACACAGATGTATATAGCAATTCTATGCAAGGAGGTTTTATTATGAATATCAAAAAAGAGCTTACCAAGGGCAGCAGCTCACTTTTAGTTCTCTCTGTCCTCGAAAAAGAGGATATGTACGGCTATAGGATAGTCAAGGAAATCGAGATGCGCTCTGAGTCTGTCTTCACACTGAAGGAAGGCACCCTTTACCCCATCCTGCACGCCTTTGAAAAGGACGGCTATGTAAAGTCCTACTGGGAGGAAAGTGAGCAGGGCAGAAAGAGAAAGTACTACCACATTACCCGAAAAGGACTCGATGCCCTCAGAGAAAACAGAGAGGAATGGGAAGCATATTCCGTAGCTGTCAAAAAAGTTATTACCGCAAAGGCGGTGCTGACTTAAAACCCTTCCGTCACTCCGTGACACCTTCCCTTTCAGGGACGGCATATAATGTTTACTTATTGTAATCGGAGGTGTTAATATGACCGTAAATGAATTTATAAGTTCCTTTTTACCTGACAATATCTCTAAAAAGAAAAGACAGCAGCTATACGACGAAATGGAATGTCACATCCTCGACAGGGCAGATTTTTACATAGAGATAGGCTACGACGAAAAAACGGCACTTGCGAAAAGCATGGAATGCTTCGGTGAAGATAACGAAATGAAGGAAAGCATAAAAAAGGATTTCGAGGAGCTTTATCACGAAAGATGGTACTATGCTGTAATAGCAGGATTCATACCCTTGGTTTTCAATCTCATCGCCGTATTTACGGGAAACTTCATTCATACCGCTGATTTCGTCGGTGCCCCCTCAGCGGCAAATGTTTTTATAAGCTCTCTTTTCGTCTGCTTCGTTATCCTGCAGATAATGTTCTGTTATAAGAAGGGTTACCGTAAAAGCCTTATAGCTACGGGAATTTCAAATATTCTGATTATATGCACACTTATATTCGCTTTATACCCCCAATCGGCTCTTTACGCTTTACCTCTCAATATTTCCTATATTTTAGAAAAGCTCACTCCCCTGATAATGAAAAATCCTGCCGATGACCTGCCGAACATCTTTTCCTGGTACGGTACACTTCTTTTCCTCGGCGGTACGGCACTGATTTCCTTTATATTGGCTAAGAGAGTCAAGATTAAAGGAAGAAGCGAAGGTAAATTCCTTAAGGGTGTGGCTGTTTTAGCCTTCATAATGTGCGGTATGTGCTTTCTTAACGGTTTGACCTATAAGCCCGCTAAAGAATATTTCAGAGAATACCGCACCTGGTTCAACCCGAGAAACGATACAGTAACAGAAAAAACACTTGGTGTTTTCGATTCGGTTCCCCTCGGATGTACATACGATGATGCTGAAGCCTACCTCGAACACCTCGGATATATAAACACTGAAGACTATATAAAAACGCTCAGCCGTGAGGAGCAGAAAATGTTCCGTTATAATATCAGTGAAATGGATTTCTCATTTGACGGAGAATATATAATTTTCTTTGAAAAAGAGAAAAAATCCTACAATTCTGATGACAACGGCTTTATATTCATAAAACCGGATAAAAACGGTCTGATAAACAGCAAAGGTATCGGTGTCGCCTGTCCCTTTGAAGATAAATACGGCTCAAAAGGCCACTACTGCGGAGAAGCCTACGATACAGGCAAATGCGAAAAGGACTTCATCAGCACCGAAAAGGGTGACAGCAAGGACGGGGTGCTGAAGAAATTTGCAGAAGAAAACGGTCATTTATATTCACTCTTTTCAGAAACAGAAAAGGGCATACAGAAGGATTACTGCCGTATTCACAGCTACGGCTCACCCTCGGAACATAATCTTAATGACTACAATAAAGACAGAGACATCTTTATTCAGCTGTGGTTTACCGACGGAAGGCTCGAAAAAGCTACCTTCGAATATTACGATTTCCAGTATCATAAAGAGGTCCTGAGAGAAATAAAATAAACTCTTAATAGATTTTAATCCGGACTTTAATTTGATTTAAAGTAATACCCTTATACTCTAATTGTGCGATGGGAACTGGCAAGTGTTTTTTTCCGATTTTTCACTTGTCTCCCTCCTTCCCACCGCACTCCCCTCTCCTTTCAAA
>JAFSDF010000229.1 GCA_017436375.1 Clostridia bacterium
CGCTTATTGCTTTCAACAAAATCAGAATGCTCTTGATCTTTTGTATATTTCTTTGCTGCTTTATCCCATTGGTCAATTATTTTTTTCATATGTCACCTCTTAAGTATTCATCAGCTTCTGCTCTCGACTTAAAAATCACTACCTGTTTTTCTGCCTTGTACTTCTCTATTAACTCATATATATACGGCAAGGTGTCTTCGGGAAAGTCTTCGATAAACTTTTTAAATTCTTCATCCAAATCCGTTTCGAGCCACGGCAAATCATATCTTTTTTTACCTATTCGGTCTCTTACTCCCTGCAGACAGACCTCTGTCGGTAAATCAAAGAGAAAAACCGTATCACACTCTTTGAGACGCAGCTCTATCGTTCTTTTATAATTCCCGTCAATTATCCACTCAGGCTGAGAAAAGATTTCGGCTATTCTTTCGTCGAATTCTTCCCGTGGAATGTGAGTCTTATCGGGTCTGTGCCAAACAGCATCGAGATAATACAGGGGAAGTCCTGTGATTTTATTCAATTTTTCGGCAAAGGTCGTTTTCCCCGAACCGGGACAGCCTATTACAATTACTTTTTTCATTTCATTATATCTCTTTCTGCATATAAAATAAATCCTGATAAGTTCCGTCCTTCAGCTTGCAGATTTTAGGCTTTACACAAACGGTTTTAAAGCCGAATTTTTCATAAAGTGCTTTTCCTCTTTCGTTACCCTCGAGATATTCAAGCTCCAAAATTTCTGTTCCTTTGTGCTCCTTTGCAAATTTTATAAGCTCGCTGAACATAGCGGAGCCGATACCCATATTCCAATAGCTTTCAATTATGGCAATTCCGATCCCCGCTCTGTGAGAGGTTTTCATATCGCCAAAAAATGTTATGTCGCAGGAGCCTACCGCTTTACCGTCAATATAGCAGGCTATAACAAGATTGTTTTTTGATTTGCGATTATCGGAAATCCATTTTTCTTCATCCTCTACAGTAAAGCTCTCCCACTCTTCAGCATATCGGGTAAGATAATCCGTTTCGCCGCTTGCAGTTCTTATATTGTTGAGAAATGTTTCCGCATCCGTAATTTCAGGTGTTTTTAGAATAGCCTTTATTCCGTTTTTCAAAATTATTTCTTTTGCTTCAAATATCATAATTTTCTCTCCTCAAATAAAAAATACGTCTCTGACCGTAAAATCAGAAACGCAAACCGAATCATAAGGTTATACAATTATCTGCACACGGACAAAGTAATACCGTTTTTTTTGTTCATCACTCGACACATCATTTTGTCCGCCTGCCTTTCATTTTCTTTTTTATAAGTATAACACCCGTAAGTTTTATTGTCAACATAAAACATATCTTGTTGGTTTATTTTCGTTTTTATACAACATATTCTTTTACTCTGTTTTAAATATTATTATTCTGTTACAATTCAACATAACTATTGACAGAAAGGGCGTATTTTGGTAAAATATTTACAACTGCAATTGGTTGCAAAAGAATTTTCGGGTGAGTGTCCGCTCACCGAAGGAGGATTATATTATGATGACAGATGCAAAAACCTTAGCGTACATAAACATGTATGCTGTTTTAGGTACTCTGGAAAACCTTTGCGAACTTGACAAAGAAGCAAGCGAGCTTGTTAAAACAAAAAAGCCCGTTTCCATCGGTCTGGAAGTAAAAGGCGGTCCCAGTGCTACCCTCACTTTCTTAAACGGCAGATGCAGAATGGAACAGGGAACTGCTGACTGCGATTTTCTTCTTCCCTTCTCGACCCCGGAAAAATTCAACGCTATGGTTGACGGCACAGGCTCCGCTCTTCCGTCAAAGGGTTTTTCAAAGGTTTTCTTCCTGCTTAAAAAGTTTATTCCTCTCACGGATATCCTTTCAAAGTATCTCCGTCCCACAGAGGAAGACCTCAAGGATGACAAATTCTTTGAAATCAGCACAAAGCTTATGTTCTATGTTATCACCGTTGCCCTTTCACAGATAGGTAACAACGATGAGATCGGTAAGTTCAGTGCAAGTCTTATCCCCGACGGTATTATCGATGTTTCCATCAAGGACTGTGTTTCCGCTACCATTCAGGTTAAAGACAGCCACATGATCACCATCAAAGAAAAGCCTGAAGCTTTCCGTTCACAGATGCAGTTCTGCGACATCCGTACTGCAAGAGCTCTCTTCGACGGCAAAATTAACGCTATCGCTTCCATCGGTGAGGGCAAGGTTGAAATGCACGGTCTTATCAATATGATCGACAACGTTAACAGAATTCTTGACAGAGTAGCACTCTATCTTGCATAAGGAGGAATTAATAATGAGTTTTCCCGTATATAACACCGAAAAAAGCAGAGAGATGTTCTCTCGCGCCACTAAAGTAATTCCTTCAGGTATCTACGGTCACCTCGGCCCTGCTGAAGGTCAGTTCATCCCCGTAAGCAAATGGCCCATGTTCGCTGAAAAGGCTAAGGGCACCTATGTATGGGATGTGGACGGAAACAAGTATATCGACTATATGTGTGCATACGGCCCCAATGTTTTAGGCTACTGTGATCCTGATGTTGATGCCGCTGCCGCAAAGCAGACAGCTCTCGGTAACTGCACCACACAGCCCGGCAAGGTTATGGTTGAATGTGCAGAGCTTCTTGTAGACACAGTCGCTACTGCTGACTGGGCCTTCTTTGCAAAGAACGGTAACGATGCTACTCAGGGCGCTATTATGTGCGCCAGAGCATATACCCACAGAAAGAAGGTTATTATGTTCTCAGGCTACTACCACGGTGTTTCTCCCTGGTGTCAGAAAATTGACTATCCGGGCGTACTTCCCGAGGATGTTGCAAACAATATTATGCTTCCCTGGAACGATATTCCTCTCCTTGAGAGAACTATCGAAGAAAATAAGAACGAAATTGCCTGTCTTATCGCTCAGCCCTATGACCACGGTAATTTCCACGATAACGCATTCCCCGAAGAGGGCTTCTGGCCTAAGGTAAGAGAAATCTGCACAAAGAATGACATCGTTCTCATCGTCGATGATGTCCGCGCAGGCTTCCGTCTTGACCTTGCAGGATCCGACCATTTCTTCGGCTTCGAGGCTGACCTTATCTGCTTCTGTAAGGCACTTGCAAACGGCTACAATATGTCAGCTATCTGCGGTAAGGAATTCCTCAAGGGTGCTATGAGCTCCCTTGCATATACAGGCTCCTACTGGCTTTCAGCAGTTCCCTTTGCAGCCTGTATCGCAAATATCAATAAAATGAAGGCTCTCGATATTCCCACTATGTTTAAGCAGAAGGGCGAAAAGCTCTGCAACGGTCTGGTTAAAGCCGGTAAAGAGCACGGTATCGACCTTGTTGTTTCAGGCGCTCCCGCACTCTTCTACTTAAGAATAGGTAACGATGACAGTATGCTTCTCCATCAGGAATGGATCGCTGAAATGGTTTCCAGAGGTATTTTCCTTGCCTCTCACCACAACCACTTCATCAATGCATCTCTTTCCGATAAGGACATCAAGCGCACCATCGAAATCGGTGAGGAATGCTTCGGTATCGTAGCAAAGAATCATCCTGAGCTTTTCAGATAATTATGTAAATTTTCTCCCGAGTAAGGAGAACAAAATAAAAATCAATATTAATGGAGGAAAACATTATGCCACTTTCAAAAAACGAATGGCTTGCTCTCGAAAAGAAGGCTTACGAGCTCCGTAAGCTCACAGTTCAGACAACTGTATGGGCAGGCAGCGGACATTTCGGCGGCGGTATGAGCGTCATGGACCTTCTTACCGTTCTCTATCACAAGTATCTCAATATCAGAGTTGAGGAGCCCCAGTGGGAAGACAGAGACCGCTTCATCCTTTCCAAGGGCCACGCAGCTATCTCTTATGCTCCCGTTCTCTGCGACAAGGGCTTCAACGATGTAGAAATGCTCAAATCCTTTAACCTTTCAGGCTCAAAGATGGGTATGCATCTTGACTCAAACAAGGTCGTAGGCGTTGACGCATCCACAGGCTCACTCGGTCACGGTCCCTCGATCGCAGCCGGTACAGCTCTGGCTGCAAGACTTCTCGGCAAGGATTATCTTACATACGTAGTTACCGGTGACGGTGAGCTCGGTGAAGGCTCCTGCTGGGAAGGCTTCATGACAATGAACCACTACAATCTTTCAAACTGTATCGTATTTATCGACAGAAACCATAATATGATCGACGGTAACACAGAGGATATTATGAAGCTCGAGCCTCTGGCTGACAAAATGACAGCCTTCGGCTTCAACACCATCGTTATCGACGGTAACAACATCGGTGAGCTCTGCAACGCTATCGATGCCGCTATCGAAAGAGCAAAAGAGCCCTGCGCTCCCACATGTATTCTTATGGATACAAAGAAGGGCGCCGGCATCAAATCAATCGAGGGCGACTACACATGGCATTACGGCGCAATCGACGATGCACGCTTTGAAAAGTTTAACAAAGAGCTCGAAGAGGATTATAAGGCACGCTGTGCAAGAGCAGAAAAGGAGGGCAAATAATTATGGCAGGCGGATTTGTTTATACAGCAGTTGACCAGACTGAGCTTTCTACAGCTGAAATTTACGGTAAGGCTCTCGCTGACATTATTTTAAAGGACCCCAAGGTTGTTGCTATCACAGCTGACCTTGCAAAATCAACAAAGCTCGGCGACGTTCTTAAGGTTTGCCCCGAAAGAGTTATCAATGTAGGTATCGCAGAACAGGATATGTTCGGTGTGGCTGCAGGTATGGCAAGGGCCGGTATGGTTCCCTTCCTTTCAGGCTTCTCCGCTTTCACATCAATGAGAGCCTGTGACCAGCTTCATACAGACATCTGCTATCAGAATGTAAACGCAAAGATTATCGCTACTCATTCAGGTACATCCTTCGGTCAGGCAGGCTCAACCCATCATGCTATCACTGACCTTGCTATCACCAGAGCGATGCCCAATCTTACAGTTATCGTTCCCGCTGACGGCTTTGAAACAGCAAACGCTGTTAACGCAGCTTACGAAAACTTCGGCCCCTACTATATCCGTATCAACCGCGGTTTCGACCGTGTTCTTTACGAAAATCAGGACTACGGCTTTGAGGTTGGTAAGGCAGTAGAGGTTCATGAGGGTACTGACATCACCGTTATCGCTTGCGGCTCCTGCGTTTTCCAGGCTCGTGAAGCTGCTAAGTTCCTCAAAAATTCAGACGGACTCAGCGTTCGCGTTCTCAATATGCATACCATCAGCCCCATTGATGTTGAGGCTATTCAGAAGGCAATCTCTGAGACAAGAAGAATCGTTACCGTTGAAGATCACCTTGTTACAGGCGGTTTAGGCTCAGCTGTTGCTGAAGTTATGGCTCAGTACGGTAAGGGCTGCGCATTCAAGATGCTCGGTCACAAGAGCTTTGCTATGATCGGTCTTCACGAAGACATTATGTCAGATGCAGGTATCGATGCAAACGGTATCATCGCCGCAGTCCGTGAAACAATGAACGCAGACTTTGAAGAAGACGATAACTGGGACGACGAGTTCTAATATTATTACAAGGAGGCAAACGATATGGCTCATACAAAAGAAGCCTTATACTCAAACAAAATTTTCCTTAATGCTGCTTTGCCGCTTGTAAAGGTTATTGCTAACGATGTTCCTTCTCTTAAGAAAAAGTTCGAAAATGTGGAAGCTACTGTTATTCAGGTAAGCTGTCTCGATCCCGAATGTGAGGACGGCAAGCAGGGTATGCATTTCATCGTAAACAAGGGTGAATGGCTCGTTCACACCTGTCTTACGGAAAATCCCGATATCGAGCTTTGCTTCAAGAGTATGGAAGCTCTCAATGATTTCTTCAAGGGCAACATTACTCCGGCAGGTATTCCGAAAATCAAAGGTCTCAAGAAGGCACCTGTGCTTGTTTCATTTGTAATGGTTCTTCTTAAAATGGCTAATCTTCTCGGTGCCACCGAGCCTCCCAAGGATGAAGAGACAAAGGAACTGCTCGTAAAGTGCTATTTCTATCTTCTTTCCAGCGGTATCAGCCAGCTTAACAAAATGGGACATCCCGAAATTCACGACTGGACCTTAAAGAGTCCTGACCGTGTTTATGCTTTTGCAGTTGACGGTTATCCTCAGGTTTCTGCTTTCATCAGAATCAAAGCAGGTAAATCCCGTGCCGGACGCGGTGAATATAAGAGAGCTATGCCCTTCTTTACTCTCCGCTTCAATAATCTTGACAGCGCGCTCGGTATCCTTATGAGCATCGACGATATGCTCGAGGCTACAAAGGCAGGTCGTCTGGTTATGGACGGCGGTCCTGAGTTCGGTGCACAGATCGGCGGCTTTATGCTCGAAATCGGCGCATTGGCCAAATAAAAGACTGATAAAATTTAATCAGGGACACGGCAGTGTCCCTGATTTCTTTTGTTATGTAACCACGCATATATCTGCCTCTTATCGGATGTCAGCATAAATGCGAGGCGGTTTTAATTCAGTCGTTTTTGGCTTCTGCCACAGCCTTAGCCAGCTGGTCGGGACAGGATGTACCCTTGAAGCCGCAACGGATACCTGAAAGTCTTTTGATTAGCTCGTCGGCATCCATTCCTTCCGCCAGTGCGGCAAGGCCCTGAGTATTTCCTGAGCATCCGCCTGCAAAGCGCACATTTTTTACAGTGTTTCCCTCGAGATCAAAGGTTATTTTTCTGGAGCAGACTCCCTTGGGGATAAAAGTATAATCCATTTTAAGCCTCCTGTATTTTTAAGATAAGTAAATAATATTAGATAATAGTGCTTTTGTCAAGAGAGAATATACAGCAGTGCCAATATAAGAAGCGTATCTCCCTTTTCTTTTAATATAATCAGTATAAGCATCATTATGAGGGCGGTGTCTCCGTCTGTTTCGGACAGCACCTTCTGAATTTTCTGAGGAAAGAAAAATTTATCCGTCTGAATCACCTCTCAGTTCATTTATAAGAGGAAGAAAAGATAGAAGTGACATTATTTTCAGTGCTTCATCGACCTTGCTCTGCCTTTTTTCGCTGAGCATAGGCTTCAGCGACATCAGAAGCCTGCACCTCGGATCCTCCGGCCGGTTGCGTAGCTTTTCCATTATATTCATTATTTTGCTTAAGGTTTCGAAATCGATATTAAAGGAAGAAAAAGGGCTGTTGTCATCGGATGGCGGAGAATGGCTGCTCTCCTTTTTATTCTCCTTCTGCTCTGCAGAGGAAAAAAAGCTTTGTGCCATTTCAGAGAGCATTTCCATATCCTCATTGCTCATTGAGGACAGAATATTTTCTATATTTTCCATATTCAATGAGCTAAAATCCATAGTTTACTCCTTGGTCTTGCCGCCGTACTTTTCCATAAAAGCTTTAGCGAAGGGTGAATTAAGAAGTGCTTTAAGCTTCTTTTCGTCTGAGAGGAAGCTTTTAACTGCCTGACGCTGTTTTTCATTGAGATGCTTTTCCATAATCTGCTCCACATTATCCGGATTTTTTTCATCTGCCAGAGCATCTTTTATGGAATTAATTTGCTCGTGGGAAAGTTTTGTTTCGTTATCCATTGAAAAACCACCTGACTTATGTTAGAATGTATATCAGTAAAATTTATGCAGACAGCGGGAGGTTTATGAATGAAAATAATAGTATATTCCGATTCCCACGGCTGCAGACATAAAATACGAAATATGCTTGAAAGAGAAAAGGATGCGGATTACTGCTTCTTTTTAGGCGACGGGATAACGGAAGCCTGTGATGAGGCGGAAAAGTATCCGCACATAAAGCATATAATGGTAAAGGGCAACTGCGATTATTACAGTCAGCAGAGCACTGTTGCCTACAAATATATCGACGGACTTACCTTCGTAGCCTGTCACGGTCACGAGTTCAATGTCAAGAGGTGGCTCACGGACCTTACGGAGCACACACGCTCGGTCAGAGGAAATATAGCACTTTACGGTCATACCCATATTCAGAATACCTATAATGACGGGGCAAGCGGTATTTTTCATCTGAATCCGGGTTCTTTGGCTACAGGACAGTACAGCGTGATTACTACTGATAAGGGCAAGTTCGACATCGAGCACAGAACCGTTTGAAACTGATATTGAGCCACAGGCTTGGTATAAATAATCCCAAAGAAAGAAAGAAGGAAATGAAATGGACGCAATTTTCAATTCATTTTT
This sequence comes from Clostridia bacterium, assembly GCA_017436375.1. Classification (GTDB taxonomy): domain Bacteria; phylum Bacillota; class Clostridia; order Oscillospirales; family Acutalibacteraceae; genus UBA6857. The sequence continues at coordinate 8,161 of JAFSDF010000229.1, forward strand.
AGGTTTTGACCTGAGCGTTTTTGAGTGGGTGCAGAGCATTCAGAGCTCCTTCCTCTCCGCTTTTATGGTCATTATCACTACCCTCGGTGATGAAGGTATCATCTTTATTGCTATGGGCCTCGTACTTTTACTTACAAAAAAATACCGCAAGGTAGGCTTCACCGTACTCGTTGCACTGGTGGTTATGCTTATATGCAACAATCTGGTGCTTAAGGAAATCCTTGAGAGAGTAAGGCCCTTCTATCTGTTTAATCTTGACGGACTTCTGGCCGACAAGCAGGCCTTTGTCGATGCGGGCAGACTCGGCAAGTTCGATGTAATGGTAGAAAAAATCAAGCTTATGACTGAGCAGAATCCCGAGATGGCCGCCAAATGGATGTCAACATACCATTATCCCGGTCTTGTTGATAAGCTTACCAGCTTCTCCTTCCCCTCAGGACACACCTCCTCTGCCTTTGCCGCCGCTATAGCAGTTTTATGGTACAACAGAAAAATCGGTATCCCCGTAACGGTATTTGCCGCGATTATGGGCTTCTCGAGAATATATGTAGAGGTACACTACTGCACAGATGTTATCGGTGCCGCCTTCGCAGGTGTTGTCTATGCTCTCGTAGCTGTTCTTATAGCTAAATTCCTTTTCCCCATCGCAGATAAGATTATGGATAAGGCTTTTTCAGTTTTCAAAAAGAAGGATGCGTAAAAGTATATGATACATAAAAATACGGATGGCGAAAAACCATCCGTATTTTTTATTCAGTTATGTCATCCAGTATGCTTTTTGCCTTGCTTTCTGCCTCTGTGATACCTTCCTCGAGCATATCGGTGGTTTCCTCATCAGTAATCTCATCGGTAAGCTCCTCTGTGGTGATTTCCTCTGTAGTTTCGTCCTGAGTGACCTCTCCTCTGCCTTCTTCGGTCATATCTTCGAGCATAGAGGTCATATCATCCATAATAGTAGTCATATCATCCTTCATTTCACCGCCGCCGCAGGCAACGAAAGCAGAAAGAATCAGCAGAGAAACAACTGCAAGCACTAAAAATTTTTTCATAGGGAATTCTCCTTTTGTATTTGTTTATGTTTAACTGAGAGGTTTTTTCTTCTCTCGGTATAACCTTATGCTTATTATTGACGGTATATTACCTGTTATGCAAAAATAAAAAGAAAAATCACCGCAAAAGCCTTTTTCAGGGCTGATGCGGCGGTTTGATTTTATTTGACTGCCGTATTAGTTTCGCAGGGGAGTATGTTATATGCAGTTCCGTCACGGTCGATCATACTTATGGGAAGCTCAGGCAGAAGCAGATGTATGGTGCCTATAAAATCATTACTGTTTGCACCCGGAAAACCGGTGACGAGGGTGAGAGGCTTTCTTTTGGCTATGTGCGCGCAGACGGTTATTATGGGATCGTCGCTGAAGTAAACAGCCATTTCACCGCCCTCACTCTGAGCGGTCTGATAAAGATTTTCGAGAATGTCGGGATTTACGGGGTTTTCGTTTTTGCTCAGAGGTAAAACAGAGACTACCTCCAGCTCTGCTCCCCATTTATCGGATAATACCTTTCCTGCTTTGACCAGAGTCTCTGACGATTGCTGTGCCGTAACGCAGACAAGAACAGTTCTTCGGTTATTCACGGAAACATTACCTCCTTTTCATTTACAGTTTACACTTATTAGCTTAATGAAACCTAAAACTATTATATTTGTCTATCCCGTACTTTAGTCCGACGGGAAAAAATTAATGATTTTTCCTTGTAAATGAGCGGTACTTATGTTATACTAAATTGATAATACGGAAAAGGAGGAGTTCAGTTGGCAGGTAAATCCAAAATTAAAGCACAGCTCGGAAATTTTTTCAAATACCGCTATCTGATTAATGAATTAGTCAGCAAAAATATAAAATTACAGTACAGAAACTCCGTTTTAGGTATGTTCTGGACCTTTCTCCAGCCCTTGCTTACGATGATAGTTCTCTCCGTGGTTTTCAATAATATTTTCGGCAGAGATTCCAAGGATGTGGTAAACTATCCCGTTTTCCTGCTCTGCGGACGACTTCTCCACGAGTTTTTCACTTCTTCCACGAAAACAGCGATGAAATCTATCCGCTCCAGAGCCTCCATAATAAAAAAGGTTTATGTGCCGAAGTATATTTATCCCCTTTCAGCGGTATTTTCTAAGTTCATAACCTTCCTTATTTCTCTTTCCGTTCTCATGGTGGTTATTCTTTACTTTAATCTCACGGATAAAAATCCCATCACTCTCACAGGAAATATTTTATGGGCGATACCTCCGGTTATAGTTCTGTTCTTTTTCAGTCTGGGCGTAGGTATGATTCTTGCCACAATGAATGTCTTTTTCAAGGACATAGAAAATATCTATGATGTTTTCTGTCTACTGCTTTTTTATGTGACACCCATCGTTTACACTGCTGACCGTCTGGGCTATGCCAAGGATTCCCTCGTAGGAATGCTCATAAGACTGAATCCTATGTACGGCTTCATCGAGATGTTCAGAGGAGCTGTAATTCACGGAGCAGAGTTCTATACCTATTTTGATATGAATCTTTTTTATTACTGCTGCGGCATAACGGCTTTCGTTCTTATTGTCGGTTTTACGATGTTTTACAGAAAGCAGGACAAGTTTATTTTACACATTTAAGTTGGTGATAATATGAGCAAATATGCAGTTGAGGTTGACCATGTGAGTATGCTGTTCAATATGAGCAGTGAAAAGGTCGATAATATAAAGGAATATTTCGTAAGACTCCTTACCCGAAAGCTGAATTACGATGAGTTCTGGGCTCTCAGAGACATAAGCTTTAAAATAGAAAAGGGCGACAGGCTCGGCGTTATGGGCTTCAACGGTGCGGGCAAAAGCACTCTCCTAAAGGTGGTAGCAGGTGTTCTCAAGCCGACCACAGGCAAGGTAAAGGTAAGAGGAGTCATCGCTCCCATGCTTGAATTAGGCGCAGGCTTTGATATGAACTATACGGGTAAGGAAAATATTTTTCTTTACGGTGCCACTATGGGCTATTCCCGTAAGTTCCTCGAGGAAAAGTACGATGAAATAGTGGAGTTTTCCGAGCTGGGCAAATTCATAAATACACCGATGAAAAATTATTCCTCCGGTATGAAGTCCCGTTTAGGCTTTGCCATAGCAACGGCTGTTAAGCCCGACATTCTTATTCTTGACGAGGTACTGAGTGTAGGTGATGCGGCCTTCAGAGAAAAGAGCGAGCAGAGAATACTTGACCTTATGGAGGACGGCGTTACGGTGCTTTTCGTTTCCCATAATACTGACAGAGTAAAGAAAATCTGTAACAAAGCTATTATACTTACTAAAGGACAGATAATTGCATCGGGAGATGCGGAATCAATATGCAATATATATACGGAAATGGTCAACAGTAAATGAGGTAGAAATATTGCATAATTATCTCTGTGTGAAATGACGATTTTTGATGTTATAGTTGCTTTTTCAGAGTAAAGAATATATAATGATATTTGTCGGTTAATATTTTAAAAACAGAAAGGGGTTATGACATGGCTGAGCAAAAGCAAAAGTTAAATGTCAAACTGACCATACTTACCGGCTTCGGTTTTATGGCATCATCCATAGCATGGGCAATTTATGACCCGTACATCACAAAAATTCTTAACAAGCTCCTTACGGAATCTGCTTTCGTAACTAACTTAAGTGCAAAGCTTAACGAAGCAGTTCCCTTCCTTGCTGAGTTTGCCCGTTCACAGGGTGAGGATGTAGGCTTCGGCTCGAGCATCTCTCTGGTACCGCTGTTTATCGGTATTATTATGACATTTGATAATATCTTCGGCGTTATCTTCCAGCCCACCTTCGGCAAGCTTTCTGACAACTGTCATTCAAAGCTCGGCAAAAGACGCCCCTTCATTGTTTTCGGTGCGCCTGTATCTGCCTTACTCTTTGCGATAATTCCCTTTGTCGCTCTTAAGACAGGCAGTCTCCCCGCTACAATGGTATGCATCATCCTCTTTGTTTTCACTATGTCTCTCTGGCGAGCACCTGTAGTTGCTCTTATGCCCGACCTTACACCTCCCGAGCTTCGCAGTGAGGGTAATGCCATTATCAACCTTATGGGTGGTATCGGCGGTGCAGTAGGTATGGTCGCAGGTACCATCGCCGCCGCTATTTATGCACTTCTTTTCGGCAAGGCTACAGAGGAAAGCCAGACCTTCCCCATCGTATTCATTATCGGCTCCATCGTTATGGTTGCCGGCGCC
>JAFSDF010000230.1 GCA_017436375.1 Clostridia bacterium
GTTTTTTTACTCATTATAAATGAGTATTCGTCTGTTACTCATTTAGAATGAGTAATCGGTCTGAACTAACACACCTCCCGTAAATCAGATTTTTATATTTAAAGTTTAAATAAAAGCTATAAATAACTCAGTTATTTTTTCTTCTGATATTTCTTTTTGTTCTTATTATGGTGTACAAAATTCTTGTTTTTTCTTCTTTTATTACTTATAAAACCTCTAATCCTTTCGGAACCAATGTAAATTAAAGCATTTTTATTCGTCTCCAAAGCACCTTCAGCATAATCGCTTTTCGAATAAAGAACAACAAGCCAAACTACACTGATAATAATTGAAATTACACACCACATTTGCCAAAAGGTCATACCTAAGAAAAATTCACTTTCCACTTTTTGGTCGTAATATCTGTAGTTTTCAAAAACAAAACGCGGAATTGAATACAAAATCGTGCCTATCGGGAACAGACTTCCCATACGGAGAGCCTTACAGTTTGTCAGAGCATACAGAATAATTACTACTACAAGTGTTGCCAAAGCCTCATAAATCTGAACCGGAAAAACTGTTTGCTCCAATTTGTGAGAATATATACCCGTATCCCATGGGATACCGTGACAGCATCCCGAAAGCAAACATTCGATTTTACCGAAAATAAAATACATAAATGTTTCCGGGGCAAGACTGTCTGTCAATTTTCTGAATTTATCACCGGAAAAAAGGGAAACAATATAACACCAAATCGGCTGAAATATAATAGCACCGAAAATGCGCACTCTGGCATCAGGAATAAACTCACCGCCACTAACAAGCGACATACAAACGCTTCTTATTCCGCCCATTAATTTAAGCTCTATCATACCTGCTCCGATAAGAACTAAAGTATAAATCAAAGCTCTCTGAAGCGTAAACCCATATCTTTTTCTTTTCAGTAAAAAGCTTATCGCAGCAAAGATTCCGCCGATAGAATAAACGGCTATCAATGAATTAAATCCCGTATTAAGCATAATATATATCCTTCCAAAAATGTACAGATTATACTGAGCTGTCGTATGTGTCAATAATGAAATTCACATATCTCTCCTGTCCCAACCTCAGGGCATACTTCCCCCTTAAGGGTACAATTATACACACTGAAATTTAATCACAGCACTAACAACTTAAAGTTAACTTTTGCCACGCTATTATGAACAATCTGTAAAATTACTCTGCAGTTAATTTTCAGTTAATTCTGAACAGGTAAAATGCTGATTGAGAAATTACTCTGTCTTTCCTACAGAAAGGAGACAATTTATATGTTTAAGATTCTGGTCGTAGAAGACGACAAAAACTCCGCCAAGCTTATGCAGGTTATTCTGACCAATGCGGGATATGAGGTCGAGCTTTCAAGCAACGGTGTCGATGCACTGAAAAAGCTCGATGAGGTTTATATTGACCTTATACTGCTGGATGTTATGATGCCCGAAATGAACGGCTACGAGCTGACAGAAATAATCAGGTCAAACGGTCTGAATATTCCTATTCTTATGATTACCGCCAAACAGCTTCCCGAGGACAAATATAAGGGCTTCATAGCAGGTGCAGACGACTATCTCACTAAGCCCGTAGACGAAACGGAGCTCATTTACAGGATTAAGGCTCTTCTGCGCAGAGCAAGCATAGCCAATGAGCAAAGGCTTAGGATAGGAGAGGTAGTTCTGGACTATAATGCTCTCACCGTGTCAAGAAAGGGTGTAAGTCAGACCTTGCCTAAAAAGGAATTTTACCTGCTTTTCAAGCTGCTCTCCTACCCTGATAAAATCTTTACCCGTCTCCAGCTGATGGATGAAATATGGGGTATGAACTCCACCTCCGTAGATACCACTGTGAATGTACATATCAACCGTCTGAGAAAACGCTTCGGCGATTTTCCCGAATTTACCATAATTGCCATCAAGGGTATCGGCTATAAAGCGGTGATCAACCAATGAAAAAGAAAAAATCATACAAAAGGATTAAGGAAAGAATAAAGCTGGCTTTGATTATGTCCGTCATAGTCTTTTCGCTTATCTCCGTGTCCTCCACGGCACTCTTTCTCATCTATACGGTAATTAACCGTACACCCTTCCTCGACATAGAGATGCTGCCAAGACACTCGGGAACCTATCTTCTGATGCTGATAAGCCTCGTTATCGGTGTGCTTCTCTCCGTGGTTTTCAGAAATTATGTGCTTTTGCCTCTGCGTAATTCTTATCTTGCTCTCGGTAAAATCACCGAGGGAGAGCTGAAGGTCAATGTAAAGGAAAACGGCATCCGCTCCGTGCGCAGAGTCGCTGAGCGAGTGAATGTTATGTCTAAGGAGCTGCAGAATGTGGAAGCGATGAGAAATGATTTTATCAATAATTTCTCCCACGAATTCAAAACTCCGATTATTTCTATTTCAGGCTTTGCAAAAATGCTCAAGGACTCAGAGCTTACCGAGCAGGAAAGAAAAGAATACCTCGACATCATTATCAGCGAAAGCGAAAGACTGTCTCAGCTTTCATCTAATGTACTCAATCTTACAAAGCTCAACAATCAGACACTGCTTACGGATAAGCACGAATACAACATAACAGAGCAGATACGGCAGGTTATCATTCTTCTTGCCCATAAGTGGACAGAGAAAAACATAATTGTTAATTTCGAATGTGATGAGCATTTCATCAGCGCCAACAGTGAGCTTTTACAGCAGCTGTGGATAAATCTCATAGATAATGCCGTCAAGTTTTCACCTCCCTGCTCAGAAATTTCAATCAGAATTACTAAGCATCGCAATCTTTTAACCGTCACAGTTGCTGACAACGGCAAGGGAATGAGCGAGGAGGAAGCACGGCACGCCTTTGATAAATTCTTTCAGGGTGACCTCTCTCATAAAAGCAGCGGCTACGGCATAGGTCTCGCCATATCGAAAAGAATATGTGAGCTGCATAACGGTGACATAAAAATAAAAAGCACCGATGAAAACGGAACAGTCTTTGAAGTCACCTTTCCCACCGAATAACAATAAAAACCGAGCAGAGTTTTTGTTCTCTGCTCGGTTTATGTTTTATATCGGACTGCTTCAGCCTATTGTTATTTTGCCCGTGGTGTTTCCTGCGGCATCGACAGCCTCTATAGTATATATGCTGTCTGCACTTGCGTTTTCATCAGTGTACGAATTCTCTTCCCAGCCGTAGTATTTATCGATTCTGGCGAGGAATTTTCCGTCCTTTTCCAGACGGTAATATGCGATTCCCATATTATCCTCCGCCTCATCCCAGGAAAGCTCTACACCGTTTTCCGTCTGCTGCTTCTTCATATTTTCGGGAGCCTGAGGTGCCAGAGTTTCGAGCTGATAGCCCTTTGCCACATAATCATAGTATGTATTGATAAATGCGGGGTTCACATTAGAGGGACTGTAGTAATGATTATATGAGAAGGTAATAATATTTTCTGCATATTTCGAGGCGATGTCCATCTGACGGACAAAGGTATCAAGAGTCGCAGTGACATTAGATGTATGCTCTGTAGCCTTCGGTGAAAGGAGGCCCTCCAGAACACCCTCTGCAACTGCACCGTCAAAGTTCTCGCAGTTAGCCCAGAGCTTAATATCAGCATCACAGGTATCCACTGCCGCTTTATAAAGTCTCCAGGTCATTTCGAGGTTTTTCTCTCTTGTCCATTTGGCGCCTATTGCATCCTGAGGAGCGAAAATGTCGCCGTCTCTGAAATTAACCTTATCAAAAAATCTGACATAGTTACTAAGAGTTACAATAGGTCCCGTAGCAATATATTCGGAATAGAAGGGGCTCATAAGAAGAGGCTTAGCCGCATCAACCTCATTAATTCTGTCAATGAGATGGTTTATACCCTTTATGATTCCGCTGATGGAAAGCTGACAGAGTAAGCCGTTACTGATTTCGGGAGTAAAGTACCAGCCGTACAGACTGTCCTTATATTTTTCGCCGTATTTGCCGTATATATCCTCTACCATATCTCCGGCGACACGGCAAACATCCTGATAGAGTGAACCCATGCCTGACTCATTCCAGAAATCATCAAACATCGAGAGTCCTACAAATACCTTTATTCCTGCCTCCTGACATGCCTTCAGTGCAGGCTCCAGACAGTCACCGCCGTAGGTCCCATCCTTGAGTGCCTCCACATCTGTGTCATAGTAAACATTCCAATGACCTCCGTCTGCCTTATAGCCCATATCTGCCAGAGACTGGAGAACAAGATACTCTACACCTGCTTCCTTCATATTTTCCGCTTCCTCTGCCCATCTTTCATCATCCCATGAGCAGGTCATCCAGGACTGAATGAAGCTTCCCGAGAATTCGGGCTTACACTGCTGCTCGGGTGCCTTGGCTGTGGGAAGCATCATCATAACGAAGGCGAGAACAGCTGAAATAATTTTGCTGAATGTAAACATAATTAAATTCCTCCTTTATTTGGCTATTATATCACAGATACTTTTATATTTCAAGGAATCGGTAATATAAATTGAAGATCGGCTCTTATAGCTTCTGACAAACCGTACATAAGCAGGGGCTGTAAAAAAACGAGTTCTTTTACAGCCCTTCACTTTATATATTCTCATTTCTGAGTGTTTCAACAGTATTTTCTTTATTTACCTTTTTAATGGAGTATACCATACTGAGTGCAACAATTATAAATACACTTGCAATCGCTATAATGAATTTGTCCCAAGGAACATAGAAGCCCATTGAGTATCCGCTGTCAGATGCCACGATATACACAAGATATGTCATTCCCAATGAAACCGGTAGCGAGAATAAGAGGCTCTTTACACCGTAAAGGATGGATTCAAATGTCATCATCTTTCGCATACCCTTACTTGTAAGGCCCACAGATTTCAGCGTTGCGAATTCTCTTCTTCTGAGAGAAATATTGGTTGAGATTGTGTTGAAAACATTTGCTGCCGCAATCATAGAGATGAGAACAATAAAGCCATAGGCAAGAACCTTTGCTATAGTTACAAGTGCCCTAATGCTCTCGGTTTCTGCGGCATAATCGGTAACATACATATCGTATTTTTCACCGCCGATATCTTTTACGATACGATTGACATCAGCTGTAACTTTTTTGTGATCTTCGCAGATTATATAGGTATGTGTCTGCCAATAGCCCTCAAGCATAACCTTCTCTTTTACGGAATCGGGATAAATAAGGTTGGTACCATATCCCACATAATACGGCTTTTCCGAAATGA
>JAFSDF010000231.1 GCA_017436375.1 Clostridia bacterium
CCGTCGTAAACCGTACCGATAAGCTCTTCGTTTGAATGGTAAAGACGAGTGCTTTCTTTTGTTACAACAGAGATAACATCGATATCTTTAAGAGTATCACACAGAGAATCAAGATATTCCTTGAGCAAAGGATAGGAATCCATGTTTGAGTATTCTGCTTCTGCAACGAGTGGTGATTTTGCGACAGCTTCTGCCACATTCTGAAGATTCTGGTCACGGCGCTCTATTTCAAATTGCACATTTATAAAAGAACCTGCAAAACCTAAAAACAAAGCAAGGGTGACGATAAGTATAATCTGAAAACGAAAAGACATTTTTTGTATATTGCCGAGAGTGGCTTTCTCGTTTTTTTGGTTGTTTCTTTTAAATGGCATATAAAAGACTTCTTTCATTTTAGTTTATGATGTAATAATAATAGAATTTTTGCCTTTTGAAAAGGTTTTGAAAGTAAAATAAATGAAAAAAACAAAAAAATTTCTTTTAAACTTTTGAATAATTGTATATGAGAAAAAACTGTGATATTCTTGGCTCAACAAAAAACAAAGGAGCGATTTTATATGGGTTCAATATTCGAAACAGTTATGCTTTTATGCTTCGGCTTTTCCTGGCCGATGAATCTTATCAAAGCATACAATGCAAAAACAGCAAAGGGTACAAGCCTGCCTTTCATACTTCTTATAATAATAGGTTATGTGGCAGGTATTACAGCTAAGATTGTTACGGGACAGACCAACTATGTTCTCGTAGCGTATGTATTAAATCTTGCTATAGTACTTCTTAATCTTGTAATTTATTTCAGAAATTCAACACTTGACAAGAAGAAAGCATAAGGAGAGATTGAAAATGACAGAAATTAAAAAGTATTCAGCACTCAACGACCTTGCAGAAAAAGGCGGAACAGTTATATTCGGCGGCAAAGAAGATAAGGATATTCCTCTTTGTGAGTTGAGACAGGCATTTGAGCTCGGTTCAAACTATTATAACAGAAGCTTTGAAAATCTCAGCATTGCAAATGCCGCAGAGCTTTATTTTAGCAGTGTAGCACCTCTTGCTCCCGAAACAGTGCTTCTTCATATCGGTGAAAACGACCTCGATTTGTTTGAAAACAATCCGGATAAGTTTTTGGAGCTTTACAGAGAGCTTGTTTGCAAAATTAAATCTGAAAGCAGAGACTGCTATATAGCAATTGTATCACTTAAGAATTATGATAATGATTCGTTAATTGCTAAATTGAATGAGCGTCTTAAGTATCTTGCCGATTCCGAAAGATGTGAATTTGTTGATGTTTCTCAAAAGAAGGTATGGAATCCGAGAAGCACAAAAGATGCAATTTCCTTTATATGCTCTCTCGGATTTGTAAGACACCTTAAAAGTCATGAGCCGGTATACGACCTTGCTAGAACACTTTTTTGCTATGCTTGATTTCTGTAAAGAGTACAAATTAAAACAGATGTCCTCAAAATAAATTGAGAGCATCTGCCTAAATAATATTTACAACGGAGGTAATTAAAAATGAAAAAGTTTTTTGAATTAATCACATTGGCAGCATTATCAACAGATCCCTATTTTACTGTTTATCATAACGGTGAAGCCACATATGAGTTATACAAAAATATTCTTGCTGACTTAACAAAGAAAGCTTCAAATACGGATGAACATAAAACCAAATAATAAACTAAAAGGAAGCAAACAAAGATGATTTACAATTATTTTTTGACGTTATTTTGAGAATTTACCTTGTTTTTCTTCCTATATTCACTCGGTGTCATACCCGTATATTTTCTGAACAACCGGCTGAAATACAGCGCATTGTCATAACCGACAGTGGCTGCTATTTCAGCTATATTTTTATTACTGTTTTCAAGGTATCCCTTTGCAGCAGCGATTCGCAAAGAAACGATGTACTGCATAGGCGGTACCTTCATAACATTTTTAAAGCTGTGTATGAACCAATTCACACTCATCAGGTGCTCACTTGCATACTGTTCAACGGAAATAGGCTTACTATAGTTTTCATTAAAATAATGTACGGCTCTTTCGATATCGTTTATGGTGTCGTTTTTTGTTTGCTTACCTTCTTTTATATATCTGTTTATAGTAAGGAAAATGTGGTGCATAAACAGTTTAATCACATCTTCATAGTTTGCTCTTTGCAACTGAAGCTCTTTTATAATCTGATTATAAATCCAGGGATAATCAGGCGAAAGACCCGTAAAGAAAACATTTTCTTCCTTTGGCAGTTCATAGCTGTCAAGATACTGTTCTACCTTCCAACCGGTAAAATGCACCCAATAAACCTCGGTTTTGTCAACGGCGTAATAGTAATATACCTGTGGTTCCTTTGGTCTGAAAAGAACCATATTTCCTTTAGTTACCACGGTAGGCTCTTCGCTACCTTTAAAATAGAAATATCCTTTTCCTGCAGCTATATATAAAAGCTGATAATCGTTTCTACCCTCAGGGTGGGGCGTTTCAATTACAGGAGTAGTATGAACACGGTAATAGCCGCAGTTATTAATCCTTAAAGGAACACTCAGGTCCTCTAAGTTGGGGTTTTCATCATCAACATATGCTACGTTAATATACAAGAGAATCCCTCCTTGTGTGATTATGTTTATATTGTATACCATATTTACCTTGTTTTCAATTGAATTTAAAGTGATTTTGTGCATATATTGGTTAATTTTATATATTGAAAACAAAACGGCACGCTTGTATAATGAAATCGTAAACTAAGCTTGGTAAACGAAACAATAAACAAGGAGAAAGAACAATGGAACAGAAAAAGTATTTGAAATGGTATCACAAAGTGGGCTACGGCTCCGGTGATGTTGCAGGCAACTGCGTTTACGCACTCTTAACAGCATTTATGATGATTTATCTGACTGACACAGTCGGACTGAGCATGGGTATCGTAAGCACCTTAATTGCGGTATCAAAAATTTTTGACGGTGTATCGGATTTCTTCTTCGGCAGAATGATTGACAAGACCCACACAAAAATGGGTAAAGCTCGTCCCTGGATGCTTTGGCCTTACATAGGATGCTCGGTTGCTCTTGTTGCTTGCTTTGCAATACCTATGAACTGGGGTGAAACAGCACAGTACATTTTCTTCTTTATCGCTTATACTCTCCTCAATGCAGTATTCTTTACCGCAAACAACATTGCCTACGCTTCGCTTACTGCTCTTATCACAAAGAACACAAGTGAAAGAGTTCAGCTCGGTTCCTTCCGTTTCATCTTCGCCTTCGGTACAAAGATTATTATTGAAGCTGTTACAATTCAGGCAGTAAGCATGCTTGGCGGAGGTGCTTCCGCTTGGAGAACAATCGCAATAATTTATGCGGTTCTCGGCCTTATCGTTAACACAATCTCCGTTTTCTCCGTAAAAGAACTGCCCGAGGCAGATGAAGGTATGGAAAAGGAACGCCGGGAAGAACACCAGCTTACCTTCTTTAAATCCTTCAGATTACTGATGAAGAATAAGTATTATGTTATCATCTGCGCTACCTACATTATGACTCAGTTTTACGCATCCGTTATAGGTATGGGTACTTATTACGCAAAGTATATTCTCGGCAACGAAAATCTTTTCAGCGACCTCTCACTTGCAATTAACATAACAATGGTTGTAGCTTTGATTGCACTGCCTATGATTATTCAGAAGATGGGCGGTATGTATAAGCTTAACATTGCCGGTTACATTCTTGCTACTGTAGGCCGTCTCGGAGTTATGGCTGCAGGTTATATAGGCAGTATTCCTCTTATGCTTGCTTTCACAGCAGTTTCAACCTTGGGTATTGCACCTTTACAGGGCGATATGAATGCTCTCATCGCTTCATGCTCCGAATACACCACATTAAAGACCGGTCATAGACTTGACGGTATGATGTATTCCTGCTCATCACTCGGTATTAAAGTCGGCGGAGCTCTCGGCACAGCAATCTGCGGTTGGCTTCTTGAATTTGCAGGCTATATTGAAAACAATCCTGTACAGACTCCCGCAACAGTAAATATGCTTCACTTCCTCTATCTCTGGGCTCCTGTGATTATTTGTGCAGTTGTAGCAGTCCTTCTTTCACAGCTCAAGGTTGAAAAAGCAAACAAAGAGCTTCTTGAAAAAAAGCATATGACAGAAGACGATGTTGAAGTAGTTTACGGTAATGTATAAGGGTGAACATTATGAAAGAATTTCAGAATTTTGACCGCATAGGTACAACACCTCACAGAAGCTATTATATTCCATTTGCTCCCGAGGATACGGTAAAAACAAAGCACTCAATTTTGGACCGAACCTCAAGCTCAAGATTTACATCTCTCGACGGTGTATGGCAGATTAAACAGCTTGACCATGTGGAAGACTTTGATGTCAATGAAATGCTCGGAGATTCCATTCCCGTCCCTGCCTGTGTACAGATGCACGGCTACGACCACATACAATATCTCAATATCAGATATCCCTTCCCCGTAATGCTCCCTCATCTGCCTTATGAGAATCCTTGCTGGCATTATCGCCGTACATTTAACCTTAAAAAGCAAAAAGGTGAAAAGTATTATATCAACTTTGAAGGCGTTGACAGTGCATTTTACATTTACATCAACGGTCAGTTTAAGGGATACTCACAGATATCTCATGCAACAAGTGAGTTTGATATTACCGAGCTTGCTGTAAACGGCGAAAACACTATTGATGTGCTTGTTCTTAAATGGTGCATTTCCACTTATCTTGAGTGTCAGGATAAATTCCGCTTTTCGGGCATCTTCCGTAATGTATATATGCTTACCCGTCCCGAAAACCATATTACCGATTACAAGATTGAAACATCATTTTCAGATTCTGACGGCATACTCACATTTATAAATGAAAGCTCTGTTGATATTAAAATTGTTCTTGAAAACAACAGCGTTATTGTTCCGGGAAAGATGAAGGCTGAAATGGTTGTTCCCGATGTTAAGCCATGGACTGCTGAAAATCCGAATCTTTACACCCTTGAGCTTTATGCAAACGGTGAAAAGATAATTGAAAGTGTCGGCTTCAGAGAGATTACCATTGACGGAAAAGTTTTCAAAATCAACGGCGAGCCTGTAAAGCTAAAAGGTGTAAACCGTCACGATTTCAACTGTGAAACTGCGGCAACCGTAAGCCTTGAAGAGTTGGCAAGAGACATTCATCTGATGAAAGAGCTGAATGTAAATGCAGTAAGAACCTCACATTATCCCAACAGTCCCGAATTCTATATGCTTTGCGACACCTTCGGCATTTATGTGATGGATGAAGCTGACCTTGAAATGCACGGTGCTTGCAGCCGTGACGGCAGATATGATATGGAGCTGTGGTCAGAGTACGCAGAAAACGACTTCTTCACTCCCGGTATTACAGACAGACACGCCGCATTGGTTGAGCGTGACAAAAACCGTCCAAGCGTAATTATTTGGTCTCTCGGCAACGAAAGCTCCTTCGGAAAAGCCTTCTTCAAGGGTGCAAACTATATTAAAGGCCGTGATAAAACAAGACCTGTTCACTATGAAGGCTTACAGAATGCAAATTCGAAATACTACTATACCGAGCTTGTGGATATGGTTAGTATGATGTACCCGAGCTTCCAGAAAATCCGAGAAGACATTCTCGATAACCCTAAAGAAACCCGTCCCTTTGTGCTTTGCGAGTATACACACGCTATGGGTAACAGCTGCGGTGATATTGCCGAATATTGGGATATGATTTACAACAACGAGCAGATGATGGGCGGTTTTGTATGGGAGTGGGCAGACCACGGTATCAAGACAGACAAAGGCTTCCTTTACGGCGGCGACTTCAAGGAGCCTGAGCATGACGGCAACTTCTGTGCTGACGGTCTTTTGACTCCCGACAGAAAGCTGAAGTCTAATGCTCTTGAAATGAAAGCAGTGTATGGCGGTAAGACCAAATCAGAGGTTAACATTGTTGAAATTCCCGCAAGCACCTACAAGTTCTCGTCAGCAATTGATATTGAAGTTAATGAGCATACGGGTGAAATTACTTCGATTAAGGCAGACGGTAAAGAGGTTCTTCGCACACCGATGCATTTCAACATTACCCGTTTTACAGATAATGACCGTGATCTTGTTCCACATTGGATTGGAAGATGTCATCTTGATTCCTGCAGACCTCACATCTTCTCCTGTGAAAAGAATGAGAATTCCTATAAATTCAAAGGCTGTCTAGCGGCTAATTGCTTGATGCCTGCCGCAGAATTTGAGCTTATGTATGAGGTTGCAGGTAATGTTCTGACTGCAACTATTGAATACAAGCTCGCTGATTATGTTGAAAGATTCCCTCGCTTCGGTATTGAGTTCGGCGTGGACAAGGCTCACGGTAATTTCTCTTATGCAGGCTTCGGCCCGACAGAAAGCTATGTTGATAAGCACATCGCCGGTGAATACGGATATTATGTAAGCTCTGCCCGTGAAAACTATGACCGTGAATACATCCGTCCTCAGGAATCAGGCAGTCACTACGCCTGCAAATATATGGCTGTAAAGGATTTGTTCAAGGTAACGGCAGAACAACCCTTCTCATTTTCAGTAAACCCCTATACAACAAAACAGCTTTGCGAAACACTTCACTCCTTTGAGCTTGAGGAAAACGACTTTGTAAATGTTTGTATTGACCTTGCAATGAGAGGCGTAGGCTCTCACTCTTGCGGACCTGAGCTTCCGGATGAATATGAGATTCCGAGAAAGGGAAAAAATACATTTAAGTTTACATTCTAATAGGCGAAGCTACGGTTTACTTGCGGTAAAACTCTATTTATAGCAGGAACATCTTACTTAGTAAGGTATTCCTGCTATTATTTTTACTACAATAAAAAAGTTTACAGATAAGTTGACAGATGTAAAGTGAAGTGATATAATTTCCAACGCTATAAAATATTATCAAGGAAGCAAAAAAATGAAAGCTGAAATTCTTAAACTAAAAAAAGAAAAAAACGCAGTTATTCTTGCTCACTATTATGCACCTGATGAAGCACAGGAAATTGCCGATTTTGTGGGTGATTCATTTTATCTTGCCAAAAAAGCAAAGGAGACAAGGGCTGATATAATAGTTTTCTGCGGTGTACGCTTTATGGGTGAAAGTGCGAAAATTATGAATCCCGACAAAAAAGTTCTTATGCCTGACCTTACCGCCGATTGTCCTATGGCACATATGGTAAAGAAGGGTAAAATAGAAGAAATGCGAAATGCTTACGGTGACTTATCAGTTGTGTGCTACATTAATTCAACAGCTGAACTGAAATGTCAGAGCGATGTTTGTGTCACTTCCTCAAATGCCGTTAAGATTGTAAAAGCACTTGACAGTGAAAATATATTCTTCATTCCCGATAAGAATCTTGGATCGGTTGTTGCTAAGCAAGTACCTGAAAAGAATATT
Organism: Clostridia bacterium; assembly: GCA_017436375.1. Lineage (GTDB taxonomy): Bacteria > Bacillota > Clostridia > Oscillospirales > Acutalibacteraceae > UBA6857. Next base: position 7,412 of record JAFSDF010000231.1, read on the forward strand.
ATCCTTAACGACGGCTTTTGTCCAATACACGCTAAGATTACCTGCGGTCAAGTGTTAAAAGCAAAAACGAAGCATCCTGAAGCGCTTATACTAAGCCATCCCGAATGCGAAAAGGAAGTGCTTGATGTATCCGATTTTATCGGCAGTACGGCAGAAATCATTGATTATGTAAAAAACTGCAATGCCGATAAATTCATTATCTGTACTGAAAAGGGCGTTGAGTACAAGCTTCTTTGCGACAACACCGATAAAAGGTTCTTCTTCCCCGAACCTTGTCCGTGCTGTGTCGATATGAAGCTGAATACATTGAAAAACATTTTAAATGTGCTGAAAACCGAAAGTAATGAAATCGTTGTAGACAAGGAAGTGAGCCGCAAGGCTATGCTTCCTCTTAATAAAATGCTTGAAATTGCGAGATGATAAAATGAATACAGATATTGTAATAGTGGGCAGCGGTGTGGCAGGTCTTTACTGCGCGCTTAATCTGCCTGAATATAAAAAGATTACTATTGTAACCAAAGATGAAGCTCCCAAAAGTGATTCTTTCCTTGCACAGGGCGGTATATGTGTGCTTCGTGACGAGGCGGATTTCAAAGCCTTCTATGAAGACACAATGAGAGCAGGTCACTACGAAAATAATCCCGATTCGGTAGAAATTATGATTCGTTCCTCTCAGGAGGTAATAAGAGACCTTGTTTTCTTCGGTGCAAAATTTGAAAAAGACGGTGAAGAATTTACATATACCCGTGAGGGTGCCCACTCAAATCCAAGAATACTTTTTCACGAGGATGAAACGGGTAAGGAAATCACACAGAATTTACTTAATACCGTAAGAAACAGAAGAAATATTACCCTGATAGAAAACTTTACAATGGTGGACCTTATATGCTATAATAACGAATGTACAGGTATAATCGGTAAAGACAGTAAGGGTGAATTTGTAAGCATTTCTGCTGATTATACTGTTCTTGCAACGGGTGGTATAGGCGGATTATTCAAGCATTCCACCAATTACCGTCACCTGACGGGTGATTCGTTGGCGGTAGCCTTAAAGCATGGAATTAAGCTGCAGCATATTGATTATATACAAATTCATCCGACTACTCTTTACACAAAAAAGAGCGGCAGAGAATTTCTTATATCGGAATCCGTAAGAGGTGAAGGAGCAATCCTTCTTAACTCAAAGGGTGAAAGATTTATAAATGAGCTTCTTCCGAGAGATGTTGTGGCAAATGCAATTTTTGACGAGATGAAAAAAGAAGGCAGTGAACATGTGTGGTTGTCTCTTTCTCCCATACCTGAAGAAGAAATAAAAGCTCATTTTCCGAATATTTATCAGCATTGTCTTGAAGAAGGCTACGATGTAACCAAAGAGCCTATTCCGGTTGTGCCTTCACAGCACTACTTTATGGGCGGTATTGATGTTGATAAGTTCAGTAAAACATCAATGGAGCGTCTTTATGCTGTGGGTGAAACTGCCTGCAACGGCGTTCACGGCCGCAACAGACTGGCGAGCAATTCACTTTTAGAAAGCCTTGTTTTTGCAAAGCGTGCCGCCGGTCATATGGTAAATAATTATCTTTCGTCAGAAAACAAAAGAGAAATAAAAATAGACCCGTCACAGTATGACGGATACGAAGAAAAATATAAAAATGCAGTTCTCGAAGCAATAGAAAAGGAGAAGAAAAAATGAACAGTATTACAATGAAACTTAATGCAGATAATCTCATTTTGAGTGCCTTACAGGAAGATATTACAAGTGAGGACATTACAACAAATTCAGTTATGCCGCAGTATCAGCTCGGTGAAGTTGAGCTTATATGTAAGGAAGACGGCATTGTTGCAGGTCTGGATGTGTTCAAAAGGGTTTTTGAACTCCTTGATGAAAAGACTGAATTTGATTTCAGCTGTAAGGATGGAGATGCCGTTAAGAACGGTCAGAAGCTCGGAACTGTAAAAGGTGACATCAGAGTTCTTCTTTCAGGTGAGAGAACTGCTCTTAATTATCTTCAGAGAATGAGTGGTATTGCAACATATACAAGAAAGATTGCCGATTTATTGGAGGGTACCGATACAAAGCTTCTCGATACCAGAAAGACTACACCTAACATGAGAGTATTTGAAAAGTATGCTGTTAAGGTCGGTGGCGGTTGCAATCACCGCTATAATTTAAGCGACGGTATTCTTCTTAAAGATAATCACATCGGTGCGGCAGGCGGTGTAAAAGAAGCCGTTACCATGGCTAAAGAGTATGCACCCTTTGTTCGCAAGATTGAAGTTGAGGTTGAAAATCTTGATATGCTGAGAGAAGCACTTGAAGCAGGCGCAGATATCATCATGCTTGACAATATGAGCGTTGAAGAAATGAAAGAGGCTGTAAAGCTTTGCGAGGGCAAAGCAGAAACAGAGTGCAGCGGCAATGTAACAAAAGAAAATGTGGCAAGACTTGTTGATATAGGTGTTGATTACATTTCAAGCGGTGCACTCACTCATCCTTCACCCATACTTGACCTTTCACTTAAGAATCTTCACGCTCTATAAATTTTTAATTCGAGGAGAAAATTATGAAGGCACAGGAAAGAAGAAAAACAATCATAAATATTCTGCTTTCAG
>JAFSDF010000232.1 GCA_017436375.1 Clostridia bacterium
ATCCTCTCCCTCATTCTTACCGTGTATCAGTGAGTAACCTCGAGCAGTTTCAGGTGACTCTCGCCGGTATCAAGGCTGTCGAGAATGTGGATTCCGTCCGTGAAAGTCAGGAGCTTGTAAATCAGATTTCTACTCTGCAGAGCTCGATTACGGCTATCTGTATCATCATCGTAGCAGTTCTTGCCATCGTTTCTATGTTCATTATTTCTAACACCATCCGTATTACTATGGTGTCGAGAAAAATTGACATTCAGGTTATGAAATCCGTTGGTGCTACCAATACCTTTATCTGTTGGCCCTTTATGATTGAGGGTGTTATTATCGGTGTGGTATCGGGCATCCTTGCGGTAATTCTTACCTTCCTGGTTGAAAAGATTGAAGACGGTGCAATGGAGTCTCTCCTTCAGATGTTCGGAAGTGAATCTGTTTCTCTTACTGATTATCTGCCCCTTCTTATTATCTGTTATCTTTTCTCAGGCGTATTTATCGGTGCCTTCGGCAGTATTGTTTCCATCAGCAAATACCTTAAAAAAGAAGGCAGCGAAGCAAACGAAATGATTTAACCCTTCCGATTAAACCGAAGATTATATTTTCGGTTTAATCGTGTTTTACAGGAGTATGATTATGAGTAAAAAACTTACATCTCTGATATGTCTGCTGCTTGTTTTTCTTCTCGCACTCACTACCGGTGCCTCTGCGGCTACACAGGCTGAGCTTGAGGCACAGATAGCACAGAATAATGCTCAGATTCAGGCCAATCAGGAAAAGCTCGATGAGCTAAAGGCACAGAAGCAGAATCAGCAGCAGTATCTGGAGGCGCTCGAGGAGCAGATAAAGACCGTGGAAAACAAAGCCTCAACTCTGCAGACTCAGGTGGAAACCATCGACACTCAGATCGGTAAGCTTGACAAAGAGCTTACACAGCTCGGAAATGAAACCAAGGCTATCAACGAGGATATCGAGCAGACTGAGAAGAATATCAGGGAAACACAGTCAGATATTACGCAGAAAAGCCAAACTCTTTCTGCCAAGCTGCGCTCGGTGTATATAAACGGAAATCAGTCAGCACTCAAAATACTTATGGGCTCTAAAAGTCTGGCATCCTTCCTTACCCGCCTGGAGCTTATGAAGCGTACCTCGGAGCAGGATAAGAAGGTAATTACTGATTTCAAAGAGCAGGTAACGGATCTGAAAAAAGATAAAAAGAAGCTCGAAAAGGACCGTGCAGAGCTGGCCGAAAAAGAAGCTGAAATCAGCGTGAAAAAGGATGAGCAGAAGGATAAAAAACAGAGCCTTCTCGAAAAGCAGAAGGAATATGACAGCACTATGTCCAGTCTGGAGGGCCAATACGGTGAGATTGAAAAGGTAATGGCAGGTATTGATAAATCCAGCTCTGAATATAAAAGCTATATCAATAAGCTTGAAGCAGAGAATGCTGCCGCCGATGCTGAAATTGACCGCATTTTAAAGGAGTATTACGCTACTCAGAATCAGCAGAGCACCACACGCCTTCCCGCTTCCAACGCTGCTCCCGGTGAATCCTATCAGGGCTCAGGCTCCTGGTACTGGCCTATCGGTAATACCTGGTGCTACATCAGCAGCGGCTTCGGCTACCGTGATGCGAGCATTTCGGGCTGGGGCTTTCACGGAGGTCTCGACCTTGCAGGCGGTAACGGTAAGCTTCACGGTGCACCGGTTTATGCTACAAGAGCAGGTTATGTTATTGCCGCGGTAACGAGCGATTCAGGCTACGGTATCTATGTGCTCATTGACCACGGTGACGGTTATTCGAGTCTTTATGCCCATATGTCAGCCCGTTATGTTGAGGTAGGAAACTATGTGACACAGGGACAGATGATAGGCAGAGTAGGCAACACCGGTAACTCAAGAGGTGCCCATCTCCATTTTGAAATCCGTTACTACGGTGAAAAGAAGGATCCTCTAAATTATGTTAAAAATCCTAACTGATCCGAAAATCATAGGAGTGATTATATTTTGAATAAAAAGCTTTTATCAGTCATTCTTGCTCTTTTTCTGGCGGTAACTCCGCTGATGCTCTTTGATGCTTCTGCGCTCCCGCAGGAAAAGGAGGAGCTTGAAGACAGAATTGACGAAATTGATGCGCAGATTGCCGCAAATAAGCAGAAGCTTGAGTCCTTAAAGGATAAAAAAGATAAGCAGATGGAATACCTTGATACTCTCGAAACTCAGATCGAAACTGTCGAGAGTAAGGTGTCAAATCTGCAGACACAGATCGAGTCCATTGACGGTCAGGTAAAAAAGCTCAATACCGAGCTCAAACAGCTCGATAATGAGATAACTGAGATTAACGGTGACATTACCAAGGCGGAAAAGGATATTGTAACTATGCAGAATAATATCACCTCCACCAGTGACCAGCTTGCGGCCAAGCTTCGTTCTACCTATATGAACGGAAATGAGTCTGCACTTAAAATCCTTATGGGCTCTGACAGCCTTGCCTCCTTCCTGACCCGTCTGGAGATGATGAAAAGAAGCTCCGAAAAGGACAAAAGCCTCATTTTAGGCTTCCGTGATAAGGTGACCAAGCTGAACAAGACTAAAGATAAGCTCGAAAAGGATAAAACAGAGGTAAGTGCCAAAATTACCGAGGCTAACGAAAAGAAGGCTGTTTCTCTCGAGAAAAAGGCAGAGCTAAAAAAGAAGCAGGAGGCACACGATGCCACCATGACTGACCTTGAGAGTAAATATTCCGAGGCGGAGAGCATCATTTCCGGCCTCGATAAATCCAGCGCAGAATACAAAAAATATAACAGTGAGCTTCAGAAGGAAAAGGCAGAGGCAGACGCTGAGATCGACCGTATCCTCAGTGAGTATTATGCTACACAGACCACCTTGCCCGTAAATAATAATGAGCCCACCTCATCTCAGTCGGGTGGCAGCACGGGTACCACGAAGCCTGCAGGCCCCTCCTATACGGCTAAGGGTGACTGGTTATGGCCTCTCGGAAATGCTTCCTGCTACATCAGCAGTCCCTTCGGCTACAGAAGCGCTTCCATCAGCGGCAACTCCTTCCACGGCGGTACGGATATTGCCGGCGGGGGTATCAGCGGTAAGCC
>JAFSDF010000233.1 GCA_017436375.1 Clostridia bacterium
GTAATTGTTGCCGCTATCGGACTCATAGCAGGCTTAGGACTTGCGATTGCTTCCGTGGTTTTCGCCGTTCCTGTGGACGAAAAGGCAGAAAAAATCAGAGAATGTCTCCCCGGCGCCAACTGCGGTGCCTGCGGCTTTACGGGCTGTGACGGCTATGCCGCCGCTCTTTCCAAGGGTGAGACCACCGAGTGTAATCTCTGTACCCCCGGCGGTAACGACACTGCCAAGCAAATCGGTGAAATCATGGGACTCTCCGTAGGCAAAATCACCCCCATGGTTGCCGCCGTTATGTGTCAGGGCAACAGAACCAATGTAGAAGATAAGCTCGAATACAGCGGTGTTCACTCCTGTAAGATGGCCACACAGCTTTTCGGCGGTCCCAAAAACTGCGTTTACGGCTGTATAGGCTTCGGCGACTGTGCAGAGGTCTGTCCCTACGATGCTATTTTCATCTGTGACGGTGTGGCACGAATCAATCCCGATAAGTGCCGTGCCTGTAAAAAATGTATCGCCGCCTGCCCCAGACAGCTTATCGATCTGTTCCCCCTCGACACCACGAAAGCGGCTGTTCTCTGCCGCAATCATGACAAGGGTGCTCAGACCCGCAAGCAGTGTAAGGCCGGCTGTATAGGCTGTATGAAGTGTGTTAAGGCCTGTCCCGTAGAGGCAGTAAGCATTAACAATTTCTGTGCTACCGTAGACTACGATAAATGTATCGGCTGCGGTAAATGTCACGAAGCCTGTCCCGTAGGTGCTATCGATATTTATACTATTAAAAAGCACTTCTGATAAAGAGCAAGTATTTAACTTAACCTGCCGTATTAAATCACGGCAGGTTAAATTTTTACGGCAAGGTACAGCCTTCGGGCGGGGAGCCAAGCCCCTGTACACAGGGAGCAGCGCGCCCTTCGGGGCGAGCTGCTGACCGCGGGCGGTCGCTTGGCTCCCCCACCTCCCTCCGCTTCATAAATTAAAAGCACCATCTCCCCTGCCCACATAAAAATTTCACTTACCCTATTGACATTCACTTTTCTCTATGCTATAATTCATTTAACGATTAAGTTAAATGTTAAATGAAAGGAGTTGTCCGTTATGGGACTGCAAAACACACTTAAGGCTCTGTCCGATCCGACACGGCGTGAAATCCTTAATCTTCTTAAAAAAGGAAAAATGTCTGCCGGTGACATAGTCGAAAAATTTCCCGTATCGGGAGCGGCGATTTCGAGGCACCTTTCCGTGCTAAAGGATGCCGACCTGATAAGGGATGAGAGAGACGGTAAATTCATATACTATGAGCTGAATGCTTCTGTTCTGGAAGAAATTATGCTCTGGATAACCGATTTGAAAGGAGACGGTGAAAATGCTTAAAAAATACAAGGGTACCATTATTCTCACTTCCGTTATAATTCTTCTGCCTGTCATAGCAGGTCTTATTCTGTGGGACAGACTTCCCGCGGAAATCGCTACCCATTTCGGTGCGGACAATCAGCCTGACGGCTTCAGCAGTAAAGCCTTTGCCGTTTTCGGTCTGCCTCTCATAATGCTCGGTCTTCATCTTCTGTGCATTGTCGCCACTAATGCTGATCCTAAAAATAAAAATATCTCAGGCAAGGCTATAGCCATCGTTCTGTGGATTATACCTTTGACTTCTCTTATTCTGATGAGTGTTACCTATGCTTATGCACTGGGAACTAAGATACGCATAGGCTTCATAGTAATAATGTTTCTGGGCATACTTTTCATACTGCTCGGAAACTATATGCCGAAAACGAAGCAGAACTACACCTTCGGTCTGAGAATTCCCTGGACACTGAACGACACAGAAAACTGGGTGAAAACCCACCGTCTCGCAGGCAAGCTTATGGTTTTGGGCGGTGCGATAATATGTGCCACGGCTATTTTTGAAAATCCCTTTATTTTCTTCCCTGTGGTAATCGTAATGGCATTAGGACCTGTTATTTATTCATATAGGCTTTATAAGGATAAAAACAAATAATAACACAATAAAAAAGCACAGGATTAGTCCCCGAGGAAAAATCCTGTGCTGATTTTTTATGTTTTACTTTGCTAAAACATCCTCAATTATCGCTGCCCAGTTTTCGTAGCTGTTTGATCCGATATAAGGTCCTGCGATTACTGTGCCTGTTTCATCTACAAAAAAGGTTTCAGGCACAGAGGTAACATCCTTGAGCTTTGCCTCATTAAGAGAGTCGGAGGGAAGAAGACTTACATATCTGACACCTGTATCCTCCTCTATAGCTTTGGCGGCTTTTACACCGCTTTCATCATAAACATCGCAGACGATACCGACTACCTGGAAGCCCTTGTCTGCATAATCCTCATGAAGCCTCTGCAGGTCAGGCATCTCTCTGATACAGGGACCGCAGAAGGTAGCCCAGATATTTACCATAGTGACCTTTTTGCCCTCGAAGATGCTTTCATCTGCCTGCTCTCCGTCGAGAGTTTCAGCAGTAAAGGAGGAAAGAAGTCCTTTTCCGTCCGCTGTCGGAGCTTCATCATTTTTTGCTCCGCAGGCACACAGGGAAAACAGCATTATAAAGCCTAGTGCCAAGCATAAAAATTTTTTCATATTAACACCTCTTTTAATAAAGGAAGGCTCTTTGACAGAGCCTTTCCTGCTTTATATTTTACTTCTTAAAGCCGTTGATTATTCTCTTTAATCCGCCCTTTTGTCCGTTACACAGATCGAGTATACCGTCTACGGATTCCTGAGGAACCAGACCTCCCGTAAATCCGCTGAAGGAACGCAGAGGCATGGTCTTTATGGACTCGGTAATCATAGCGGGATTTTCTGCAGTGAGAGCCACTACCTTAGCACCGCCGCAAAGCACACCGTAAAGAGCCTTACCAAAGGGTGAGCATTTAACCTGCGCGAGTGAGCAGTTAATGGTAAGGTCACCCTTTTTGTATTCACCGTTAAAGGGAATAGGTCTGCCTAAAACAGCCTCAAACTGCTTGTCGGGAATGCTTGACATAGAGTCCGCATTGTAATAAATGGGAGCAGTCTTTGTGTAGTCGGGTACTTCTGCATCGGGCTTATCGGTTTCAACCTCAACTGAAGCATAGAGTCTGCTGTCGCGTGAGGAAGCTGCTACGATGATTTTATATTCACCGCTTTCGGTATGCCAGTCATTGATGTTTACATTATAATAAGCGAAGGCTCTTTCATCGAGCTCGATTGTAACCTTCTTTTCCTCACCCTTTTCGAGGAATACCTTAGTGAAGCCCTTAAGCTCTCTGTCAGCCTTGAAGATTTTGCTTTCGGGAGGACAAACATAAACCTGTGCGACCTCGGCGCCTGCTCTGTCACCTATATTCTTAAGCTTAAAGGAAACGCTGAGCTTCTCTCCGCCCTTTATCTTTTTCTTGTCGAGCTTAATGGCACTGTATTCAAATTTAGTATAGGAAAGACCGTGACCGAAGGGATACTGAACAGTCTTTTTAGCCTTGTCAAAGAAGCGGTAGCCTACATAAATGCTCTCTCTGTACTGAACATTTCTCGGTCCCATGGGGAAATACTTATGTACCACATTATCCTCGTTATTAAAGGGGAAGGTCTCAGCCAGCTTGCCTGAGGGATTTACCTTACCGTAGATAAGGTTATAGGCTGCCTCGCCGCCTGCCTGACCGCCGAGATAGAGATTAAGAATAGACTTTGCTTTGAATTCCCACTCGTCCATTTTAACAGGTGAGCCGCAGGAAAGTACAACGATGATGTTTTCGTTCACCTTGGCAAGCTCATTGATAAGCATACCGTGGCTCTTTGGCATATTGATATGAGTTCTGTCAAAGCCCTCGCTTTCAAAAGCATCTGTAAGACCTACGAAAACAAGAACCGCCTTTTTTCCCTTTGCCGCCTGACAGGCCTCGTCAATAAGCTTTTTGCTGTAGCCGTCACCTCTGAGCTTGTAGCCCTCAGCGTAGGTGAAGGACTGACCTGCCTTTTTCATAGCCTCTACGAAGGAAACTGTCTTGGGAGGATTGATATGGCTTGAGCCCGCTCCCTGATAGCGAAGCTTTTTAGCGAGTGCGCCGATAACTGCTACGCTGTCTGTTCTGTCAAGAGGAAGAAGTGAGTCATTGTTTTTAAGAAGAACTGCTGATTCCTCTGCAGCCTGACGGGCGATTTCGTGATGAGCCTTGAAGTCGATGGGATAACCCTTGCCCTCATTTTCCTTACATTCAAAGGCAAACTTAATCATACGAAGCACACATTTATCAAGATCCGCCTCATCGAGAGTGCCGTCCTTTACAGCCTCGACGATGTGCTTATCGTTCATACCGTTATTTCCGGGCATTTCCAGATCCATACCTGCCTTGATACCCTTTATACGGTCGTTGACTGCACCCCAGTCGGAAATCACTATACCCTTGAAGCCCCATTCCTTACGGAGAATGTCATCAACGAGCCTTTTGTTTTCACCTACATACTCGCCGTCAACTGTGTTATAGGATGACATAATAGTTTTCGGCTGTTCGGTTTTAACGATATGCTCAAAGGCTGAAAGGTAAATTTCGCGAAGAGCTCTTTCGTCCACTACACTGTCAATACACATTCTGTTGAATTCCTGATTATTTGCGCAGAAGTGCTTAAGGCTGACACCTACATTTTCCTTCTGCACACCGTGAACGAATGCTGCACCGAGTCTGGAGGTAAGGAAAGGATCCTCAGACATATATTCAAAGTTTCTGCCGCAGAGAGGACTTCTTTTGATGTTGATACCGGGGCCGAGAACTGTAGTAACCTTAAGTGCTCTGGCCTCATCGGCGAGAGTTGATCCGACCTTTTCCAGAAGATCAATATCCCAACTGCTTGCTGTGGTAACGGCCGTGGGGAAGCAGGTAGACTTTTCAGAGGGCTGCATAATGTTTGTACCTGCAGATTCCTTCTCCTTTCTCATACCGTTGGGACCGTCACTCATCCACACAGAAGGAATGCCCAAACGGTCGATAGGCTTTGTAAGCCAATAGGTAAGACCTGAGCAGAGAGAGGCCTTTTCCTCTAAGGTAAGCTCACTTAAAATTTTTTCGTAGTTTCTTTCTTCCATCATATTTCCGCCTTTCTTTATTACATTACTTCTATAATATACCAAAAAGTGAAAAATTTTTCAATAGCTACGGACAACTATTAATTGTTTTACTATTGAAAATAATCTTAATCTCTGCTATTATATGATAGATATATTATGGAAAGGTGTGTGGATATGACAGGCTTTATGACGGAAGATTTTCTTCTTACCACAGACACGGCAAAGGAGCTTTACCACTCCTATGCTGAAAAAATGCCCATTATCGACTACCACTGCCATGTAAGTCCTAAGGAAATTTATGAGGACAAGCACTTCGCAAACATTACGGAGGTGTGGCTCGGCGGTGACCATTACAAATGGAGAATAATGCGCTCAAACGGAGTAAGTGAGGACTACATCACAGGCGACAGATCTCCCCGCGAAAAGTTCCAGAAATTCGCAGAGGCTCTCCCGAAGGTTATCGGCAATCCTATGTACCATTGGTGTCATCTGGAGCTGAAAAGATATTTCGGCTATGAGGGTGTGCTCAACGGCGACACGGCAGAAGAGGTATGGAACACAGCAAATGAAATACTCGCAAAAGAGGATATGGGTGCCAGAGGCATTATCGAAAAAAGCGGCGTAGCCTTCATCGGCACTACAGACGACCCCATCGACAGTCTGGAATACCACGAATTAATCCGTAAGGAAGGCAAGCTTAAGACAGTTGTCGCTCCCTCCTTCCGTCCCGATAAGGCTCTCAATCTCAATAACGACGGCTTTGCCGACTATATAAAGGCTCTTTCCGCTGTTTCCGATGTAGAAATAAGCTCAATAGCCTCACTCAAGAAAGCTCTCTATAAAAGAATTCTTTACTTTAATGAAAGAGGCTGCAAGGCAAGCGACCACGGTCTTAATTATGTCCCCTTCTGCGAAATGAGCGAAGATGCTATGGATAAGGCTCTGCTTATGGCTCTCAGCGGTGAAAAGGTAAGTGAAAACGAGCTTCAGGCTGTACAGACGGAGCTTCTCTGCTTCTGTGCTAAAGCCTATAAGGAGCTGGGCTGGGTTATGCAGCTTCACTATAACTGCCTTCGTAACCCCAACAGCAAAATGTTCCGAAAGCTCGGTCCTGACACAGGCTTCGATGTTATCGGTCCCTGTGACTGCAGTAAGGCACTGGCGAAGCTTTTGGATAAAATGTACTCTGCCGACGGTCTGCCCCGTACTGTCCTTTATTCTCTCGACAGCACGGATAATTCCTTTATCGACACCCTTATCGGTGCTTTCCAGCAGGAGGGCTACCCGGGCACCTTACAGCACGGCAGTGCCTGGTGGTTCAACGATACCAAAAAGGGTATGCGTGAGCAGATGGAGAGCCTTGCCTCTCTCGGCATTTTAGGAAACTTCATCGGTATGCTCACCGACTCAAGAAGCTTTTTGAGCTACACAAGACACGAATATTTCCGTAGAATACTCTGCGGCCTTTTCGGCGAATGGGTGGAAAAGGGCGAATATCCTGCCGATATTCCCACTCTCGGAAAAATGGCAGAGGACATTTCCTACGGTAATGCTAAAAGATTTTTCACATTGGAGGATATAATATGAAAATGACCTTCAGATGGTACGGTGAGGGTAATGACCGTATCAGCTTATCGGATATTAAGCAGATTCCCGGTGTTGACGGCATTGTATGGGCACTGCATCATAAAATGCCCGGTGAAATCTGGCAGGAGGATGAAATTGCCGAGGTAAAGCGTCAGCTTGATGAATACGGCTTCAATATGGATGTTGTTGAATCGGTTAATGTTCACGACGATATCAAAATCGGTCTTCCTACCCGTGACGCATACATTGAAAATTACAAAACAACCATCCGTAATCTTTCAAAGTTCGGTGTCAAGGTTATCTGCTATAACTTTATGCCTATATTTGACTGGACAAGAAGTAACCTTTTCCACCCTGTCGGTGACGGTTCAACTGCCCTGTTTTATGAAAAGAATATGATTCAGGATGATTACAATGCTATGGCAAAGTACATCCTCGATTTCACTGAAAAATATAATATGTCATTTCCCGGCTGGGAGCCTGAGCGTATGGCAAAGCTTGATGAGCTCTTTAAGGCTTATAAGGATGTAGACCACGAAAAATTATGGGCAAACCTCAAATATTTCCTGGAAGCGATTATGCCTGTTTGCCGTGAGTGTGACATAAAAATGGCTATTCACATGGATGATCCCCCATGGGATATTTTTGGTCTCCCCAGACTTCTTGTAAATGAGGAAAGCATCGACCGTTTCCTTAAAATGGTTGACGATGAATATAACTGTCTTACTCTCTGTTCGGGAAGCCTTAACGCAAACCCCGATAACAATGTGGCTGAAATCGTCCGCAAGCACTGTGACAGAATCGCCTTTGCTCACATCAGAAATGTCAAGCATTTCGAAAACGGAGATTTTTCCGAGGCAAGCCACCGCGACTGTGACGGCGATACAGGTATTCTCGAAATTCTCAAGGCATACCACGACGGAGGCTTTGACGGATACATCCGTCCCGACCACGGCAGACATCTCTGGGGTGAAGGTCCCGGTACAGTGCGCCCCGGCTACGGACTTTACGACCGTGCATTAGGAATTATGTATATGCTCGGTGTGTGGGACAGTCTGGATAAATTCGGCAAATGATTAAGAGTATCACAATATTTATAACGGGAGGAAAAATCTATGCTTAAAAATGTTCTTAATACTGACCTTACAGGCAAGGTTGCCGTGGTAACGGGTGCAGGCGGAGTTCTCTGCTCCTCCTTTGCCAAAACCTTAGCCAGAGCAGGTGCAAGGGTAGCACTTTTAGATATCAATGAGGATGCCGCCAAGGCTTACGCCGATGAAATCGTCGCTGAGGGCGGTGTCGCCAAGGCATACAAATGTAATGTCCTCGAAAAAGAAAGCTGCTATGCTGTAGCTGATGCCGTAAAGGCTGACCTTGGTGACTGCGATATTCTCCTTAACGGTGCAGGCGGCAATAATCCCAGAGCCACCACAGACAAGGAATATTACTTCGAGGGTGACATCGATGCCGACTGCAAGAGCTTCTTTGACCTTGAGGCTGAGGGTGTAGGCTTCGTATTCGACCTTAATCTTTTGGGTACACTCATCCCCACTCAGGCCTTTGCCCGTCAGATGGTAGGCAGAGAGGGCTGTAATATCATCAACATCTCTTCGATGAATGCCTTCACTCCCCTGACGAAAATCCCTGCCTATTCAGGTGCTAAGGCTGCCGTTTCCAATTTCACCAAATGGCTCGCCGTACACTTCTCAAAGGAAGGCATCCGAGTAAATGCCATCGCTCCCGGCTTTTTCTCAACCAAACAGAATGCGGCTCTTCTCTGGAATGAAGACGGCTCACCCACACCGAGAACAAACAAAATTCTCTCGGCTACTCCTATGGGGCGCTTCGGTGAATCGGCTGAGCTTGACGGCGCACTTCTTTTCCTCGTAAACAACGATGCCGCAGGCTTCATCACAGGTGTGGTTCTTCCCGTTGACGGCGGCTTCTCGTCATATTCGGGCGTCTGATAACCCGGCACCCTCGTTAAATTCAGAATGAATTAATTGTATCAAAAATTTTCAGGAGGCTAATTTTATGAGCGATATGTTCAAAACAATATACGAATTAGGTATCATCCCCGTCGTAGCCATCGACGATGCTGACAAGGCCGTTCCTCTGGCAAAGGCACTTCGTGACGGCGGTCTTCCCGCTGCTGAAATCACCTTCAGAACTGCCGCCGCTGAGGAAGCAATCAGAAGAATTTCCGCTGAATGTCCCGATGTTTTGGTCGGTGCAGGCACAGTACTCACTCCCGAGCAGTGCGACAGAGCCATCGCCGCAGGCGCAAAGTTTGTGGTAACTCCCGGCTTTAACCCCGAAATGGTAAAATATATCAAGAGCACAGGTATTCCTATGATGCCCGGTGCCGCCACTCCCGGTGAAATGGAGCAGGCTATGAGCATGGGTCTTACAAACATTAAGTTTTTCCCTGCCGAGGCAAACGGCGGTGTAGCAAAGCTCAAGGCTCTCGCAGGTCCCTATCAGGCAGCTAAATGGATGCCCACAGGCGGTGTAAACGCCAAAAACCTCAACGACTATCTTTCCTTCGACAGAATTCTCTGCTGCGGCGGCACATGGCTCGCCACAAGTGCAGACATCAACGAAGGAAAATGGGAAGAAATCACAGAGAAGTGCAAAAAGGCTGTGGAAACTATGCTCGGCTTCACTCTTGGCGGTATCGTTCTCTACACCGATGACGAGAGTGCAAAGAAGGACGCACAGCTGCTCTCCTCACTTTTCGGTTTCGAATATAAAGAAAACGAAGGCTCTGTTTCGGCAGGCGCTCTCTCCTTTATGAAGGATGACAGCGGTGCCAAGGGCTGTATCATAATCAATACACTCAACGGTAACCGTGCCGCTGCCTATGTTAACAGAAAAGGCATAGAAATCGATCCCGATATATGGTACGATAAAAAAGGCAACATTACTTGCTTCGGTCTTAAGAATACCGTAGCAGGCTTTGAAATATGCATTGAACAGAAATAAACCTCTCCGTCACTTCGTGACATCTCTCCTTTCAGGAGGGGCAAAAGAGGATAGAATAATAATCTGAGGTGAAAAAAATGGCAAAAAGAATTGTTACTTTCGGTGAAATTATGCTGAGACTTGCACCCGAGGGCTACCTTCGTTTCTTCCAGAACGACACTATGCAGGCTACCTTCGGCGGCGGTGAGGCTAATGTGGCAGTATCCCTTGCCAACTACGGTATGGATGCCGCCTTCGTAACCAAGCTCCCCTCCCACGCCATCGGTCAGGGTGCAGTAAATTCCCTTCGTGCTCTCGGTGTTGATACAAAGGACATCGTAAGAGGCGGTGAGAGAGTAGGTATCTACTATCTCGAAAAGGGTGCATCCCAGCGCGGCTCCGTATGCATCTACGACAGAGCCTACTCCGCTATCCAGCTGGCAAAAAGAGAGGACTTTGACTGGGATAAGATTTTCGACGGTGCTGACTGGTTTCATTTCACAGGTATCACACCGGCTCTCGGTGAAAACCTCGTTGAAATCTGCCTTGATGCCTGTAAGGCCGCTAAAGCCAAGGGTGTGAAGATCTCCTGCGATCTCAACTACCGCGGCAAGCTCTGGACCAGAGAGCAGGCAAGAGAGGCTATGACCAAGCTGTGCAAATATGTAAATGTCTGCATCTCAAATGAGGAGGATGCCAAGGATGTTTTCGGCATCGAGGCTGAGAACACGGATATTTACGGCGGTAAGCTCGACAAGGAGGGCTACAAATCCGTAGCAAAGCAGCTTATGGACACCTTCGGCTTCGAAAAGGTAGCCATCACACTCCGTTCATCAATCTCTGCCAACGACAACGATTGGGCAGGTATGCTTTATGACGGTGAAGAATACTGCTTCTCAAAAGAATACCACCTCCACATCGTAGACAGAGTCGGCGGCGGTGACAGCTTCGGCGGCGGTCTCATTTATGCTCTTTTAAACGGCAAGACCACGCAGCAGGCTGTAGAATTCGCAGTAGCAGCCTCCGCACTCAAACACTCTATTGAAGGCGATTACAACAGAGTAACCGTTTCAGAAGTAGAAAAGCTCGCCGGCGGCGACGCCTCAGGCAGAGTACAAAGATAAACAAAAAAAAGGAGAAAATCATGGAAAACAAATCATCAATCAGACCCTTTGGCTGGCAGGATAAATTAGGCTACGCTATGGGTGATATGGGCTGCGGCTTCTCATTCCAGCTCGTTTCATCCTTTATGCAGCTTTTCTATCTCCAGTACATCGGCATCAAGGCAAGTGACTACGCAATCATCATCCTCATTTCCAAGGCATTTGACGCAGTAAACGACATCGTTATCGGTAACCTTGTAGACACAAAGAGAATCGGCAAAAAGAGTAAGTATATGCCCTGGATTTTACTCGGCGGTGTAACCCTCGTTATTTTCAATGTTATGATATTCGCCCCGGTACAGAATTTCCCCTATGCGGCTAAATACGCATGGTGTCTCATCGCATACTGCCTCTGGTCTATTGCCTATACTATGGTAAATGTTCCCTACGGCTCACTTCACTCCGTTATCACAGATAAGCCTCAGGAAAGAGTTTCTCTTTCCACCTTCCGCTCCATCGGTGCCGCTCTTCCCGCTATCGTTATTATGATAGTTCTTCCCCAGATCGTTTACGACAAGGTCGAAAATCCCGCAACCGGTGTGGTAGAGGAAGTCCTCAAGGGACCCTCACTGCTCCCCGTTGCAGTAGTTATGTCAATCTTTGCCTTCTTTGTTCTCTACGGCACCACAAAGCTCGTTAAGGAGCGTGTCGTCCGTAATGCAGAGGAAAACACTACCGGCTTTGCCGCTATGATGTCTTCCGTGAAGTCCTTCTTCACTAACCGTGCTATGGTAGGTGCTACAATAGCAACCGTAGCTTCTGTAGCTCTTTTCAACTCCACTATGTCCCTTAACAATATGGTATTCCAGTATTTCTTTAAGGACACAGGTAAAATTGCTCTTGCAATGGTAGGCTCCTATGCTCCCATGATTGTTGTTATGGCCTTCATCGGTAAGCTCACCAAAAAGCTCGGCAAGAAAAATCTCCTCGTTATCACTATGCTTATCGGTACTGTTTCAGGTATCATTTCTCTCTTCGCTCCCATCACCCCCGACTCAACAGGTATGATCGTTTATATCTGCTGTCTGATGGGACTTAACCTCGGTAATACAGTTTTCCAGGTTTCCGTATGGGCTATCATCGCCGACTGTATCGAGGTCAGCTACCGCAAAACAGGAAAGAGTGAGGAAGGCTCTCTTTATGCTCTTTACTCCTTCTTCCGTAAGCTCTCTCAGGGTATCGGTCAGGCTGTTGTTGCCTGGGGACTTGCCGCTATCGGCTTCGTAGAAGGTACAGGCTTCGTTCCCGCCGCTGATTTCGGTGACAAGGTAAAGAGCCTTTACTTCATCGTTTTAGCTCTCGGCTCACTCATCGCCTTCCTCGCTATGAAGTTTATCTATAACATCGGTAAAAAAGAAGAAGACGAATTCAATAAGGTTACTGCCGAAAGTGAAATCGTAAAAGGTTGTTGAAATCGGCGAAATCGATCCCGATCTGTTCGGTGTTGCTGGCGTTCTGGTAGAAGCTATCGTGGAAGGAGAAGAAAAA